>JABUEZ010000179.1 GCA_013314795.1 Candidatus Profundicultor aquiphilus
TGCCCCAACTCCATTTCCCACATTGATATAGAGAAGATCCTGAACATCTTTCCCCACCCCAAACCATTTCTCCCCCAGCGCTCCAGTATCGAGACTGTTTTCCACGAAAACCGGCCAGGAAAAATGGGATGCAAGCATTTCCTGCAAAGGCACATTTTCCCAGTGAAGATTTACCGCTTTAATCACTTCGCCTCTACGGGGATCGATAATACCTGGACAACAAACCCCCATACCAATAACGCGGTGGGGAGTATTTTTAGAAACCAATGCAGAGACCATGGTCACAATCTGTCCGACAACGGCTTGTGGGTCTTGAGAAATAAGGGGCATCACTTCCTTTGCCTTCAGCTCCCCGTTGAGATTGGCCAGCCCCACATGCACACGACGAGCTCCAATTTTGACCGCTACCACCAGGCCCCATTCCCGGTTAAAACGGAGGAGGACAGGCTTTCTCCCACCCATCGACTTACCCAGGCCTTCTTCCTGAATCAGGCCCTGGTGTTTCAACTCTGTAACCAGATTTGTCACCGTAGACAAACTGAGATTCAATGCCTGGGCAATCGCCATCCGACTGGTCGTCCCGTGCCGATGAACAAAGCGGGCAACTCGTCTCAGATTCTCTTCATGAACTCTTGCCTGGTAAACACCGGCCACAAATCCCCTCCACTGACTTACTTCTTTCAGTGAAAAAAGAATCTGCTTCTGGTATACCATAGACCAGTCAACCTGTCAATACACAAAATACGGCTCCAGAAAAAAGAAGACATGGCTAATGATCCCGGTTCCTGTTATACTAACCCATATTCGCCAAAGGAGGAGTGCCGGTGGCTATCAAAGTTTATCAATTTAAAATGGGGACGGAAAAATGCCTTGAACAGATTGTTAATGTCGATATGGTACAGATTAACCACATCATTCTCCCCCCTCAAGAAAAAGTTCCCGAACATTACAGCAATTCCAATGTTTTCCTCATCATCACGAAAGGCACCATGACTATCACCATCGAAGGAGAACCCCATGAGTATCCCCAAGGACACATTCTGGCCATCCCGTACCATCAAAGAATGCTGATCGAAAATAAAACAAAAGAAACGCTTGAGTTCTTCGTGGTGAAAGCACCACACCCAGAGAAATACGGGACAAAATCCTAACGATGACCGAGAATTTCGATGACGAGTACTACACCGAGGAAAGCAGCGATGCCGTAGCCCAAGATACCCAGAATGCTCAGGAAACGTAAATGAGGATAATTGATATAGACCAGAGAAGAACCAATGAGTAAAGACCCAAGGATAACACTCAAAGAGAGGCGGTTCGTAGCCTGCTCCAGACGACGGTTCAATTCTTTGAGTTCTTCACTCTCCCAGTGAAGGCGAATTTTCCCTTTAGAAGCCTGAACAAGGAATTCCCGGCTACGGCGGGGAAATTCCTCGAGAAGCCGACGCCATTCCAAGGCGTAGTCGGTGATTTTGTGGGAGAGCTCTTCCCAGCCAAAGTATTGAGCAAAAGTTTTTTCCAGAAACGCCTCAAGATGGGGTACCACCGTAAATTGAGGATCAAGGTAAAGACCTGTTCCCTCAGCCACTGCCAATGCCCGAAGAAGCAAAGAAAAGTGAGATGGAAAGCGGAGGTGATAGCGGCGCAAAAGATAAAAGAAATCGGTAAAAAGGCTCTGCAGGTTGATTTCTTGCAGGTCCACAAAAACATACCGCTCCAAGAGTTCGGCAAGGTCCAGGCGAAAATGGAGTGGCGACAATAAAGGGGTAAGCAAAAATTCTTCTTCCAGGAGTTCCATGACCCGTTCTACATCTTTCTTGAGAATGGCCGAGAGGATTGCCAGCATGTTCTCCCGGGTTTTTTCGTCGACCACACCCACCATCCCAAAATCCAGAAAAACCAGCTCCTGGGTATCCGGCAAAACCAGGAGATTCCCTGGGTGGGGGTCAGCATGATAAAAACCGTCCTCAAAAATCATTTTGAAAATGGCCCTGACACCCGTTTCGGCCAGATGTGCACGGTCGATATCTTGGGGAATGTTTTCCCTTTGGGACAGACGAATTCCCTCCATGAGTTCCATGGTGAGCACTTTCTTTGTAGAGTAAGCAGTAAAAATTCGAGGAATTCGGACACCCTGGAACTGAGCAAAATTGTGGCGGAATTTCTGAGCGTTGGAAGCTTCATAAAGAAAATCAATCTCCCGCAGGAGGTATTTTTTGAACTCAGCCACCATCTCTGAGGCTCTCACCGGTTCCCCAGAGGGACTGAGGCGGTCCATAAACTGAGCAAGATAGGTGAGAATTTCAAGGTCAGAATTGACCATTTCTTCTACTCCTTCCTTCTGCACCTTTACTGCCACCTGTGGCCCGTCGCGGAGTTTGGCCCGGTGCACCTGGGCAATGGAAGCCGAAGCAAGGGGAATTTCATCAAAACTTTCAAAGATTTCTTCCAGAGGTTTCTTGAGTTCCTTTTCAATGACTGCCCTCACGCTTTCAAAACCAACCGGTGGAGCCTGGTCCTGGAGCTTGCGAAGTTCACGACAGTACTCTTCGGGCAAAAGATCCAGGCGGGTGCTTAAAATCTGCCCAACCTTGATAAAGGTCGTCCCCAGTTCTTCCAGAGCCCGGCGAAGGTTCTCCTGAGGAGGCCTCTGGCGAGCCTCTTTCAGGGCACGCACTCCCCACCGTTCCCAGAAGGGAAGGCGGTAAAAAAGAAAAGCAAAACCATAGCGGGTAAAGGTCCGGAGAATCTGGCGCAAACGTTTTAAGTTACGGACCAGATACCGGTTAAATAACATCATCCGGTAAACTCCTCACTTTAGCTAAAAAATCGGTAACCAGCGTTCGAAGTGGAGAAACAAGGTATGCCGAACCTTTCACCAGGCAGTGCTGTTCGAACATCTCCTGGGTCATATCTTTACCCTCGAAAAGGCCCCGCAAAAGTACCGAGACGCTACAAGGTTTCCCCTTCTCTACCATGCAGAAGGTATTCGCCGAGAGAAGCACTTCACCTCTTAAAACATTGTTTCCCAGGGAAGTGATCCGGACCTCTGGATAAAAATTCCACCCGCTTTTTCCCCCCGATGTACTCTGGTCAAACTGAAATTTCAGCACTTCATACCCAAGAAACTGAATTTGTGATTCATGGTTTGACATAATTTTTAACCTCGTCTTGGCTCACTAATTTTTCTCTTCTGGGTGACGAAGCAATGTTGAGGGAAGCAACGAGATTGGCCACAAAAAGCGCCTTTTCGAGATGATATCCCTGCGCAAGGGCAAAGATGAATCCTGCATCGAAGTAATCCCCGGCACCAATCGTATCCTGGACTGCTACGGAGATGGTCGGAACAGAAAAAGAATCAGAAGAAGTATAGCAGTAACAGCCTTCTTTCCCGCCCTTGACCAGAAGAATCCCCGAAAAAAAGCGAAAAATTTCCTCCGGAGAACCGACCAATCCAGTAATTTCTTTTTCATTGGGAAGAAAATAGTCAAAGGGTAAAAGGAGCCTCTGCACTTCCTGCTTCACTGCTTCCGTCCATCCTTCGGTAGGCCAGCCAGTGTCAAGGAAAAGGGTAACGCGTTTTTCCTTTTTGAGTTGGAAAAGCATGTCTGGGAGTTCGGACTTACGGATCCCCGGAGAGAGAAAATACCCACAGAGGAGAAGGAAATCACCGTCCGCCACCGCAGGAAAAACCTGTTCCAGGTGCTTTAGAGAAAGGGCGCTCTGGGCACCAAGCTCGGTAAAGAAGGTCCGCTCTCGGGTTTCCTGGTGGGTTAAAGCTACCGAAAGACCAGTTTGAAAATCAGGTTCCACAAAAAGAAACTCAGTCCGAATTTGTCGCCGCCTGAAACTCCGGGTTATCTCCTCACCGGTTTCGTCACGCCCAACGGTTCCCACGACAAAGGTTTCCATGCCTAAATCTGCCAGCGCTAAAGCCGCGTTGCTCCCTTCCCCACCGGGTCGCATGACGTATCCCGGAACCAGAACCTCCACCCCCCATTCGGGGAAATTATCAATCCCTCCGAGAATCAAATCCAGGCTGATGTTCCCAACCACAAAGGCTCTTGGCATTGTCATTCCTCCAGGGTGGTTTTCTTGATGAGATACGCTGTCCCCGGTTCGATTCCCTTTTCCTCGGCAATGTAATAGGAGAGGAGCATGATGGAGATAATGGAAAGAAGGGGAGCGAAAAATTCGTTTGAAGAGTAAAAAGGAAGGACTTCCAGATTATACCTGGGAGCAAGAGCACACTGACCGACGCTCAGGACTTTCACACCCCTTTGCACCAAAAATTCGGCCAGATTCTGCATGGGCAAACTGGTTCTTCCTGGGGGCATGAGAAGGAGAGCCAGCATTTTCTTCACCGCCAATTCCAGAGGCCCATGCCGGAACTGACCACCAGAAAAACTCAAAAATGTTTCCTTAGCGCACTCATAAAAGCAGAGGCATCCATGCCAGGCCGAACTCAGGGAATACCCCCGCGCCACGATCACCCGGGCATCCGATTCCTGCAAAAGTTCCAGGTTATAAATAGTGCGCCTGGCCCATTCCGGGGAACTGGTGATGAGCCGCTCTGCTTCATCAGCGATACTTTCAAGTTCCCCCTTAGCCCGGAAAAATCCTTCTCGATCCCCCCGGTAGGCCATCGCCCAGAGATTTAAAACAGACAACATCGCGGTATGGGTTTTGGTAGAGGTAACCGCTTTTTCCAGACCACTCAAGA
>JABUEZ010000180.1 GCA_013314795.1 Candidatus Profundicultor aquiphilus
GGGAAACCTCTTCCTCCGATGAACTCTATAGTTCCATTAAACCCCGAAGGGAGAAAATACCTCTTCGGGCTATCCCTTACTATGCCTGGGGTAATCGTGGTTTGGGGGAAATGACCGTCTGGATTCGGGAAGGGTGAAGGGTTTCAGGGGTTCTCCTGGTGTGTCCTTGACCCTCTTGGCCCCTGCGGGTATAATTTTCTTATCCGGAGGGGTGCCCGAATTGGCAAGGAACCGGTCTTGAAAACCGGCATGCTCCAAAGAGCTGTGCGGGTTCGAGTCCCGCCCCCTCCGCCAGAAGGAGTGGAGTTTTTTCAAACCCTTTCCTTGTGTACAGACCATCTTTGCCTTCCGAGATCGGTGTTTCTGAAGAGAAGAAAGTTGGTATAATACGGACATGAACTGGAGAGCGTATATCGAAAGCGACCCAAGGGTTCTTAAGGGGAAACCCAGGATTCAAGGGACAAGAATCCCGGTTAGCCTTATATTGGGCTATTTAGCTCAGGGGAAAGATATAGAAGACATCTTAGAAGAATTCCCGGATCTCACTAAGGAACAGATTCTGGCTTGCCTCGACTATGCCAGGGACCTGGCCGAGTTTCGAGTAGAGATAGCGTGAGTTTAAAGTTTTTCGTCGATCAGTGCGTTCCTCATTCCATCATCGGGGCTTTAGTGGCTGAAGGACATACCGTCATCAAATTAAAGGATTGTGTGCCTCCGGATTCGGAAGATTCCAGGGTAATTGCTAAAGCCCAGGAGTTTAACGCGATTCTCCTGTCGTTAGACAACGATTTTGCCGATATCGTGATGTATCCTCCTTCTCGTTATAACGGCATTATTGCTATTCAGCTTCAGAACCATCCCGAGGTCATCCATTTGGTCGTCGAACGTTTAAGGCGTTACCTTTCCGCTCATCCTGACATGGAGCACTATAAAGGGAAGTTGTTTGTGGTGGAATCTTCCAGAATTCGGATTCGAGAATAATTATCAGTGGTACATCCCATTCTGTAGCCGAGGGATTTGCTATTCTCTTTTGCGGAAGCTCAGTTTTTATCCGGAGGGGTGCCCGAATTGGCAAGGAACCGGTCTTGAAAACCGGCATGCTCCAGGGAAACTTTCGGGTAAGTATCACAGCTTATCGATATCCGGCACTGTCCCGTCGGCTAAACGGTGAAGCATTTCTCCGGCCCGGGGAACGTAGAGTACGCCTTTGTCTTCTTTTCCTTCGTAGTCCTCTATACGGATGTGGCGGTAATCCATGTAACCCAGGTTAATCTGCCGGCAGAGGTCTTTGGGGATGCCGGTGGCGAGAATGACTTCGATACGAGGGTATTCTTTTCCACCCTGGTATTTCCCGATTCCTTTAACATGCGTGGAGTGGGCCAGAACCCCCCAGGGGTAATGTTTGTACTCCTCCCAGTGGGTAAGGAAAAAGTCCCGCACGTGGTAGCCAATCTGCCGCAGGTATTTACCGTGAGTGACGGAAATTTCCCGGATATGGGGGGCATACAGGATGATTTTGCCTCCATCGGCCACCACCGGTTCGAGCTTATACATCCCTTTACCGCCGACCCAGAGTTCGTTGTAGATTTCCGGAATCACCGAAAGCACCGTATGGAAGGGGTGATCTTTCCAGACAATGTTCACCTGGGAGGATAAATCGGCCGCTTTTGACCAGGCTTCTTCAGGGTCGCCGAGAAAGAGTCCACAGGGTTCTTTTCCGGTAACCACCACCGCCAGTTTCATGCTCGGGCGGGGCATAAAGCGGGCTGCCCGCCGGAGGATTTCCCGTACCGGAGTTTCCTTGTGACCGATGATTTTGGGATTGGTGATGAGGGCTGCCAGCCAGTGGAACTGGTCGATGATTTCTGCACCGGAAATACCAGGGAAAAAGTACTTATACCCTCCGGAAAATCCCACCACTTCATGAGGGAAAACCGGCCCTACAATCAGGAGTTCGTCGTAATCGAGGATTAGGCGGTTCACGGTGACGGGGATTTCTTCTTTGAGCAACCCCTGGGAAATGGTTTCCACCTCTTCCCGGGGGATGGTGCCAATGTGGAGCAATTGCTTGGGATCATTGTAAATGTGGTTAAAAACTTCAGTGCCAAGATTTTGAGCCTCCTCGTAAGTTACTCCGAGGTGATGTTTCAGTTCTTCATCGGTCATGGGAGGATGGGTCCCCAGGGCAATGAGAAAATGGAGGGTCTTTGCCCGGGGGAAAAGGTCTTCCATAAACACCGTGAAGATGGTTTTCATAGGAAATGTTCGCGTGGCATCGGGGATGATGGCAAGAATTCGCTTTCCTTTCACGTCGTAGCGGGAAATCGCTTCTCTCAAGAAATCCCGGAACTGGTCCGGAGTGAAAGCATCCGCTGACGTTCCCTTTTCGTAGAGTATCATTCTGTTTCACCCTCCCATACGGTATGGAATGTTCCTGGTCGGTCGATTCGTTTGTAAGTGTGGGCTCCGAAGAAATCCCGCTGGGCCTGGAGAAGGTTGGCAGGGAGACTCGCGCTTGTCCAGGAATCGATATAAGCTAACGTAGCGGATAAAACCGGCACAGGGGTAGCAAACTCGAGCGCCGTTTTCACGATTTGACGCGCGTACTTAGTGCTTTCTTTGACCTTCTGAGTGAATTCGCTCGCTGCAAAAATAAGCAACGGGTTCTCGGCCAGGGCCTTCTGGATGGAAGAAAGCATCCGGGCGCGCAGGATACACCCTCCCTTCCAGATTCTGGCGATATCCACAAGATTAAGGTTATACTGAAGTTCTTCCGAGGCCACCTGCAGAAGATGAAACCCTTCACTGAAGGCTGCCACCATGGAAAGGAAAAGCGTTTGTCTCAGGGCATCTTTGGCTTTAGAATCAAAACAGAGCGCGGTGTCATTTTTGCGACCCCAGATTTGGGAAAGCAACACCCGTTTCTCCTTAAAAGAAGAAAGGCTTCGGGCAATCACTGCCTGATTGATAACCGGGGTTGGCACTCCCAGATCAAAGGCTACCTGAGAGGTCCACTTTCCAGTTCCCTTCTGTTCAGCGGCGTCAAGGATGAGGTCCACGAGAGGCTTTTTGGTTTCCGGGTCCTCCACCCCAAGAATTTTCCCGGTGATTTCCACGAGATACGAAGCTACATCACTTTCGTTCCATTCCTCGAATATGGATTGGATGGCTGAACTTGAAAGGCCATAAATTTTGCGCAGGATATCATAGATTTCGGCGATGGCCTCCATCATGGCGTACTCAATGCCATTATGAACCATTTTCACAAAGTGCCCGCTCCCCCCCGGTCCAAGGTAGCTACAGCAGGGTCCATCTTCCACCTGGGCGGCAGCTCTCTCTAGGATTTCGCTCACCAGTTCATACCCTTCCCGATGTCCCCCGGGCATGATGGACGGTCCATGTAGGGCGCCGTATTCACCACCGCTTACTCCAGTTCCCAGAAAGAGAAGCCCTCGTTTTTCGGCTTCCTGGAGCCGTCTTTCAGTATCCTGGAAAAACGAGTTCCCGCCATCGATGATCAAGTCCCCCGGTTCAAGAAGAGGGAAAAGGGCTTCCATGAATTCATCCACGGCTTGTCCGGCTTTCACCATAAGCATAATCCGGCGGGGTTTCCCTAACACCGAAACAAATTCTTCCAGGCTATGGGTCGGTACAATCGGTTCCCCCTGAAGGCGGGTGTTCACAAATTCCCGAGTGCGCTCCTGTGTCCGGTTAAAAACAGCTACCCGAAATCCCTTGCGGGCGATATTGAGGGCCAGATTCTGCCCCATCACTGCCATACCAATGATGCCAATATCACACATTGTGTTCATGAGATTCCTCCTCAGAATTGATTATACACCCTGCGGGGCTGGGAATGATTTGTTTCTTTGACTCATAGAAAATTTGTTTTTTTGGAAAATCCCTTTCTTTGAACTTTCTCGTGAATGTTTTTTCAAACCGTGTTGAAGAAATTGATTTTATAGTGGTTCAATTATAGTGTAACTGGAAATCAAAATTGGACATGGATGAAAATCTTTGTTGAAAAAATTAGACTGGTAGGGGATGGGGACTTGAGCATGACGTTTCAAGGTGACACGATCTCGGTAGAGGGAAGATCAACTGTTCTAACAATGTGCCGAGCAGCCAAACTATAAAATGATTGTTGGTTTTGGGTTCTTTCTATTGTCTTTTTATCTTGAGATTATCGAGTATAAGAGATACTTAACTCGCCGAAACAGGAGGAACGAGAGTGGTACGGGAGAGAATTCAAAAAATAGTGCAGAGTCACGAAGCATTTGGAAAGTCCTTCCGGGTTTATGAAAGAGCTTACGAGATTTTGAATTTCGCCTGTACACTTTTTCCGGCCAAAGGCAAGAGCGGATGCTATCTTGTGGTTTGGGCGAAAGAACCCCGTGCCCCCTTTGAAGAACCCTGTTTTACCCACCATGGGGAGGAGGGCATCTGCGCGGTTTATCCCTTCAATTTGGCCAATTATCGGGTGTTGATACAGTTTTTCCCTCACCTTTGCCCTGTCACTTTTGATGCCCGGGCTTCCTTTGGGTGTGGTGACCGGTTGGGAATGGTCTCGGCAGCCCATCTTAAGGCGTTGCATGAATTTCCGGTTTTTCCGGTTATTGCTCAGCAATCGCCGAGGGAACTGGAGAAAACTCACCGTACTTTTGTCGATACCTTGCTGGGGGCTGCGTGGGGGGTTCTGGAAAGTGGATATCGAGGACCC
>JABUEZ010000181.1 GCA_013314795.1 Candidatus Profundicultor aquiphilus
GCCTTTAAGCGGTGTGGGGACCATCAACAAGATTCTCTGGTGGAAAAAGTACCAGCCCTCAATTTTTGAGAAGGCCCGATATTTTCTCTGTTTTGAAGATTTTCTCATGCTTCGTATGGGGCTTGAGCCGGTAATGAATTTCGCCCTTGCCGGAAGAACCATGATGTTTGACGTGCGAAAAGGAGACTGGTCGGAAACCATTCTTTCTTTGGCCGGTCTTGAGCGAGAACGTCTGGCACGGGTGCTTCCCTCGGGTGCAGTTGCCGGAGAAGTAGCACCGTCTTTCTGCAACAGAATGGGCTGGACTGGGAAAGTGGTGGTTGCTTCAGGAGGCCATGACCAGCCCTGTGGGGCGCTGGGAGCAGGTGTCATCCGACCCCGATATGCCATGGATGCCACTGGAACAGTGGAGTGTATCGCTTCAGCGATGGAGGGCTTTGTTGCTTCTCCCTCAATGTGGGAGAACAATCTCTGCTGTTACCACCATACTTTTCCCGGCCTTTATGTGACCCTGGTTTACAATTTTACCGGGGGAGCGCTGCTACGCTGGTATCGGGATCAGTTTGCCGAAAAAGAGAAGGAAATGGCTGCACAACAGGGAAGGGATGTGTACGAGATACTCCTTTCCTCTCTACCGGAGGAGCCTACTTCTCTGTGGGTTCTTCCTCACTTTACTACCACCGGCACGCCCTACTGTGATTCCCATTCCTGTGGTGTGGTGGTGGGGCTTCGGCTTTCAACGCGTAAAGAAGAATTCATTAAAGCACTTCTTGAGGGAGTAAGCTATGAGATGAAGCTGAACCTGAAGCTTATACAGCGGGCTGGGATTCCGGTGGAACGGTTGCGGGCAATCGGGGGTGGAGCAAAAAGCCCGGTGTGGTTGCAACTTAAGGCCGATATGTATGGTTTGCCGGTGGAAACCCTTTCTGTTTCTGAGGCAGCTTGCTTCGGGGCTGCGCTTCTTGGTCGTAAAGCTCAGGAAGGAATTGCCGATTTTGGGGCACTGGTTGATGAACTGGTCAGAGTGGAAAAAGTTTATGAACCGGATATCCATCGGGCAGCCCTATATGAGGAAAGGTTTCTGGTTTATCAACGAATTTATCCGGCGCTCCATAATTTTATTCTGAAGGGAGAGTCATAACATGAGAGCGGCTTTTTTTCTTGGTCCGGGAAAGATGGAAGTGCGGGATGTGGAAATACCCCGGGTTGAAGATGGAGAGATTCTCATTAAAGTAGCGGCCTGCGCCATTTGCGGTACCGATGTGCGAATTTTCCAGCATGGTCATTCTCATGTGGTTCCCCCTCAAATTACCGGACATGAAATTGCTGGAGAAATTGTGGAAGTGGGAAAGGGCGTGGAGGGGTACAGGGTTGGAGACAAAGTAGTGGTTATCACTGTCATTTCCTGTGGAAGGTGTTCCTACTGTCGAAAGGGGTTGCAGAACCTTTGCCCCGAGCAGAAGTACATTGGTTATGATTATCCGGGTGGGTTCGCCGAATATATGAAAATGCCCCGAAAGGGAGTAGAACACGGAAATCTCCTGGTTCTTCCTGCAGATGCTGACCTTCTGGAAGCCAGCCTCGTGGAACCTCTTTCCTGTGTGGTCAACGGTCAATCCTATCTTAACATTGGTCTTGGTGAAACGGTGCTTGTTATTGGTGCCGGTCCTATCGGTTGTATGCATGTGGCCATGGCCAGGAACCACGGGGCGGGAAAGATCTTCCTGGCAGATATTTCAGAGGAACGCTTGCAGTTAGCGCAGAGAATTGGTGCTGACCTTTATATCAATTCGGCTCAGGAAAATCTGAAAGAGGTAGTTTTACGGGCTACCGATGGTTTAGGTGTCAATGTGGCTATTGTAGCAGCTTCTTCGGGCAGTGCTCAGGAGCAAGCGCTGGAGCTTCTGGCACCTCAGGGTCGGATGAGTCTTTTTGGAGGACTCCCCAAAGATAAACCTACCATTACTTTCAATAGTAATATCGTACACTACAAGGAAATCGGGGTGTTCGGTGTATTTGCTTCGCATGCTTCGCAATACGAGGAAGCAGCAAAACTCATTTACACTCAGCGGGTAAAAGCGAAGGATCTCATCACCCATGTGTTGCCTCTGGAAAAGGTAGTGGAGGGGATTGATCTGGTTAAAACCGGAAAAGCACTCAAGGCGGTCGTAAGTATGGAGAAATAGGAGGATGAATCAAAGTGAATCCTCAACCCTTGAAAGACAAGATTGCCATTGTGACTGGAGCGGCTTCGGGTATCGGTAAGGGTATTGCCATCCGCTTTGCCGAGGAAGGTGCGCATGTCGCCTGCTGCGATCTCAACGAAGAAGGGGTGCGGGTGACGGCTCAGGAGATCGAAAAATTAGGGCGGGAGTCGTTGGGCATCAAAGTGGATGTCACCAAAAGCCGTGATGTGGCCGAGATGGCGAAAGTGGTTTTTGAGCGGTGGGGTAGGATTGATATCCTGGTTAATTCGGCTGGGATCATCAAGGCGCATTTCATTACCGAAGTTCCGGAAGAGACGTGGGATGCGATTCTCTCGGTGAACCTGAAGGGAGTTTTTCTTTGTATCCGGGAAGTGGCCAAGTATATGGTGGCGCAGAAAAGTGGAAAAATAATCAGCATCAGTTCTAAATCAGGGAAAAGGGGAGGATTGTGGCTTGGGGCCTATTCGGCGTCCAAATTTGGCATCATTGGATTAACCCAGAGTGTGGCGATGGATCTGGCACCGTTTGGTATTAACGTCAACGCCATCTGTCCGGGAAATGTCTTCTCGACTCCCATGTGGGATTTACTGGATAAAGAGTATTCGAGAAAATTGGGGGTGCCACCAGAGCAGGTGCGGAAAATCTATGTGGAGAAGGTTCCTCTGGGTAGAGAGTGTACGGTGGAGGACGTGGCCAATGTCGCTGTATTCCTGGCTTCTTCGTATTCCGATTATATGACCGGGCAGGCAATTAACGTTACTGGTGGACAGGAGGTTCACTGAAACTGCATCAAATTGGGCTCATTGTCAATCCAGCAGCGGGAAAGGATATTCGCCGACTGGTGGCTTATGGGTCGGTATTCGGCAATCGGGAAAAGATAAGTTATACCATCCGGATGCTTATGGGTCTTGCCAGTACCGTGGGGGAACCGGTTCGAGTCTTCTATATGCCGGATCCCTATGACCTGGTGGGAATAGCGAGGGATGAAATCAGATCTCGGTGTTTGTCTTTGGAGCTTTTGGCGGCTCCCATTCCGGTTCTGGGAGACGAAGCCGATACCCTGAGTTTTACGGAATGGGCAGTCCGGGAGGGAGTGGAAGCCTTTCTCGTTCTGGGTGGAGACGGAACAAACAGGCTGGTTGCCAAAAGAAGTGAGTCGGTTCCTCTTTTCTCGGTTTCCGGTGGGACCAATAACGTTTTTGCTCATGCCGTGGAACCTACGATTGCTGGAATGGCTCTGGGGTTTTTTCTGGCGGGATGGGTGGCAACCTCAGAGGTGATCGAGCGGAGCAAGGTGTTGCGCTGTACAATGCTTAAAGGGGAATTTGAGAAAGGGCAAAAAGAAGACCTGGCACTGGTAGATCTGGTGCTGGTTGAAACCGATGTTTCGGGAACCAGGGCCATATGGGAACCGGAACTGGTAAAACTGGTTATGGTTACGCAGAGTAGCGTTCTTTCCATTGGGTTGAGTGCAGTGATCGGGAGGATTGTACCAATTGCGCCTCAGGAAAAGCGAGGAGCGTATGCAGAGCTGGGGGTGCCGGGAAGAAGGGTAAAGGTTCCTCTTGCCCCAGGGTTGGTGAAAGAGGTATCGGTGAGACGTTTTGATTTCCTAGAGATGGGACGAGAAATTGTTCTGGAACACGAGAGGGGGATTTTAGCTCTGGATGGGGAAAGGGAACTACCGGTACGAAAGGGAGAAGCGTGGAAGGTGGTTCTTGAGGAAACCGGGCCTCTCAGGGCAAACATCGAGAGGATCATGAGTTTGACGCGGGAAAGGGGTGTCTATGATGGCTAAAAAGGTGATCATGCCGAAGTTAGGATTGACCATGGAAGAGGGTGTCATCAACCGATGGCTGGTCAAAGAAGGAGATAGAGTGGAACGGGGCGATATTCTTTTTGAAGTGGCCACTGATAAAGTGAACATGGAGGTTGAGTCCCCGGCGTCGGGGGTGGTTTTGAAAATTCTTTACCCTGATGGGGCCGCGGTTCCCATTACGCAGACGGTTGCCTACATTGGTGAACCGGGAGAGGTCGTTGGCGAAGAGATTGCGGAGGAGGTTAAGGCTCCAGAGGAGGTGGTTCAGGAGTCAGCAAAGGAAGCAACACAGGATGTTTTGGAAGAAAAAGGAGAGCGAATCAAGGCTTCGCCTTTAGCTCGGCGTCTGGCCGCGGAATACGGAATTGATCTTTCCAGGGTGGAGGGTACCGGTCCAGGTGGCCGAATTGTAAAAGAGGATGTGGAAAGGGCGAAAAAGCTTCAGGAAGAAGCTGTAGCAAAACCCCAGGTTGCAAAAGAAATGCCCGTTCCATCCAAGAAAGAGGTGCCGGTGGTTTCACTCCCTGGAGAGAGAGTCCCGCTTTCGCGGATGAGAAAAATCATCGCTCAGAGGTTGACGGAGAGCTTCCAGACGAAGCCCCATTTCTTTGTGCGGCAGGAGGTACTGGTGGATGAATTGATTCGGGTTCGGGAAAGGCTCTTGCCCATCATCGAGAAACAAACCGGC
>JABUEZ010000182.1 GCA_013314795.1 Candidatus Profundicultor aquiphilus
GAAGCGGTCCAGGATAAAGACCGATTTCGGGAGGATAGCGAGGCCCTTTTTGATCCAGGAGGCTCCATCTCCACAGAGAAAGATGTGTTTCACCTGCTCCAGGTCATAGTGTTCTTCCAGGTAGGTGAGGACCTCATACCAGAGATCCTCCGTATCCTCATAGAGGCCAGCGAAGTAATGGGGATTTTTGAGTGTGGTTCTTTCGGCATTGGGCGTTTTCTTTCCCTCATGAATATAGACCAGTTTGGCCAGAAGTTTTTTCCTAGTCCTCTTTCCTCCCCGAGTCCTTCTGAGGCTCCTCTTTTCCTGAAAGGATACATGGTCTTCATCGGCTTCGATGAAGAGGTAGGGACAGACCTTCTTGACCTGTTTTTTCCTTCTCCCTGGGGCAGGAGTGCTGACCTTCCCCCAGTTTAGTGGAGGCAAAGAAAAGAGTGTATAATCGACTGGGGGTGTAAGGAAATGGAAAGAAGGAAGTATGATCGGGAGTTCAAGTTGGAGATTCTACACCTTGTTCAGGAAGGGAAACAAACCGTAGCACAAATTGCCAGGGATTTTGGTATTCGAGCAAATCTCATTCACAAATGGAAAAGGGCTTCCCGAGAAGAACCACAGGACCCCTTTCCAGGAAAGGGAAACCTCCGAAAAGAAGAAGCCTATGTCCGTCAACTGGAAAAGGATCTCAAGAGAATTACTGAAGAGCGAGACATATTAAAAAAAGCCTTGGCCATTTTCTCAAAGACACCAAGATGAAATTCCAGTTCATGGATACCCACCGCTCTATATTTTCGGTGGAGAGAATGGCCAGAGTCCTACAGGTTTCCGTGAGCGGATATTATGCCTTTCGCAAAAGAGGTGAATCGAAGAGAGCCAAAGCTAATCGAGAACTCCTTACAACTATCAAGAGAGCCTTTGAGGAAAGTAAAAGAACTTATGGGAGTCCTCGAATTACTGCCTTTCTGAAGAAGAAGGGCTATACCTGTAGTAGAAACCGGGTAGCCCGACTGATGAGAAAAGGTGGGTATGTAGCCAGAGGAAAGAAACGATATCGGATAACCACCAACTCGGTGCATGCCTTCTCGAAGGCTCCGAATCTCCTTGGGAGAGCATTCCAGGCTGAGAAACCGAATACCATCTGGTGTTCCGATATTACCTATATCCCCACGAAAGATGGATGGTTATATCTTTCCGTCATCATGGACCTCTACTCCCGGAAAGTGGTAGGTTGGGAGGTCAAGGAGCAACTGAACCAAGAACTCACCCTCCGGGCTCTCCAAAAGGCCGTCGAAAGGAGAAGACCGTTCTCCTCCCTTCTCCATCATTCGGATCAGGGGATTCAGTATAGCCATCCATCATACCAGGATTTCCTTGAGAAACATGGGATAATCCCCAGTATGAGCAGAAAGGGAAGCTGCTACGATAATGCGGTGGTGGAATCATTCTTTAAAACCTTAAAAACAGAACTCATCGGAAAAGAAAAATATAAGACCCGAGAAGAAGCAAACTCAAGTCTTTTTGCCTACATTGAGGGATTCTATAACTCAAGAAGACTTCATTCCACACTGGGGTATAGGAGTCCAGAGGAATTTGAAAGACAATATGAGTTAGGGTAACATAACAGTGCCTCCACTTTTTTGGGGGAAGTCCATGCTCTGATTCCTGGGGGAGTGGTGCACCAGTCTCTTCACCACCTCAGGACTGACGGTGAAGTCTTCTCCCTGGGGAAGAATTTCTCTCCCTGCCTTCTGGTAGGAGCACTCCGTGGCGTTCTCGAGAATCAGGGCTTCAAGAAGGGGGTCAATTCGTTTTCTCTTTTTAAAGCCGGTATAGGTATCCAGGAGGTGAAGGTATTCTCCAGTGGTTTTATTCCGGTAATAGCTCCTCTCGTAGGTGATATCCCCAAAGGGGGTGAGGATGGTTCTTGAGTCATTCTTGCGCACGATTTCCCAGGTTGAGCGTCTTCCTCGGTCCTTTTTGATCTCTTCATCCTTGGCCTGAAGAATTACTTCGAGGATATCCTTACCCATACCATTTACCGCTTTCTGGAGTTTTTCCTCCAATTCCTGGAAGTTCATTTTCTCCTCCAGAAAAGAGAGAGATAGTTCCAGTATCTTCTGGAATGCTTTGGCAATTTGCGCTACCATATTCATGGGCCTCACCTCCAAAGTGTTATGGTGTTTGTTCTTCAAACAACATGGTTTATACCATATACTCTGGATGGTGAGGTCTTTTGTGTGCTCCTTTCTTTGGGAAGAATTCCCTACAATAAATTTACACTAACCCTTTCACCTGGCGATATGGCATTGCTTGATTTTTGCTTCCTTTTCGGTTGGAGTTGCAGGAACGCCCGTCGGAACTTTCCCCGGGTTGGTATAATGGAAGAGGAACGAAATCTCGTTCATAGTCGACACTGGGGAGAAGGGGGGTTTTATCGTGGTTTCTTGGAAAGACATCGGTATGTTCCTGATTTTGAGTGGTGTCATTCTGGTGGCATTCTTTCTGGTTCTGGGGGGTGCCCTGCCCGGATACTGCCAGGGCCGGTGCCAGGGGATCACAAAAAGCCAGGGGGTGCTGGAAATTTCCTTTGAGTATGAGAGGCAGAAAACCATCGCTTCGAATCAATTTGCCCTGTGGGTCGAGGATGCACAGGGGAATCTGGTGAAAACCATTTATGTCACCCGGTTTACCGGTCAAGGTGGCTATGAGAGGCGTCCGGAATGTTTGCCGGAATGGGTCAAAAAAGCCGATCCCTCGTCATGGACACGGGAAATGGTGGACGCCATTGCCACGGCTACACCCAAAGGGGGAGTACAGGTTTACACCTGGGATGGCCACGATGAAGCGGGGAACCTGGTGGCACCGGGAGAATACTCCTTTGTTATCGAGGCCAACCTTCTCTGGTCGAGTAGAGTGGTGTACCGTGGGACCTTTCACTACGGTGGGGAAAACCAGGATGAAATTCCGGTTACGGTGACGTATTTTGGGGAACGTACCCGGGAGGGGATGATCAAAAACGTGAAAGCGAAGTACACCGCCACGGAAGAACAATAGCTGGATTACCCCTTTTTTTGCTATGTCGGACTGATGCTCCATTTCGTTATGGCCGTATGTTTTGGCTTCCCCTTTTTATCGTTGTGGTACAATAGCCAGGGAGTGTGTTTTGATGGGATATATCATGGCTTGCGGAGAGCAGCGACAAAAACGCCTCGAAGAGGAGCTCAGGCGAATTGTAAAAGTCCTTTGCAACTGGGGGGCAGAAAAGATTATCCTCTTTGGCTCGCTGGCCACAGGAAACCTGCACATGAGAAGCGATCTTGACCTTGCGGTGGTAGTCAGAACGTCGAAGCCTTTTCTAAAGCGCTTAGAGGAAGTGTACCAAATCGTTGAACCCAGAGTCGCTGTTGATATCCTGGTCTACACTCCCGAGGAATTTGAGGCGTTGCAAGAAAGCTGCTTTGGAAGAAGGGTAATCCAGGAAGGAAAAGTGCTGTATGCCCAAAAAAGGTCCCCGTGCTGAAGCAGAACGGTGGTTCCGTCAGGCAGAACAGGACCTCAAAGACGCTGAATATCTTGAGGCTGGGGAACGTTTTCATCTGGCCTGTTTTATGAGTCAGCAAGCCGCGGAAAAGGCAATAAAAGCTTTTCTTTACGCTCATGGGGCAGAGTTTGTTTGGGGACATTCTGTGGCGGAACTCTGTGAGGATGCCAAGGATTTTGACCCTAGTTTTGCGGAGGTCGTTTCTTTGGGTGGGGCGCTGGACAAATATTATGTTCCCACTCGGTATCCCAATGGACTTCCTGGGGGGATTCCTGCAGAGGCCTATACCGGGGATGATGCCCGGATGGCCATTTCTCTGGCTCGTCAGGTCCTCGAATTTGTGGCAAGAAAACTTCGCTCTGGGAAAACGTAGAGGAGGTGCCGTTGATGCCGGTTGCAATCATTATGGCTGGTGGAAAAGGTGAGCGTCTGTGGCCTTTGAGCCGGAAAGGAAAACCCAAGCAGTTTTTCGCCCTGCAGGGAAAAAGTTTCCTCCGGCGGACGGCGGAGCGGGTGTTACCTCTTTTGGGCTGGGACAACATTTGCGTGGTGATTCCCGAAGAGTACCGGGAACTCGTGCGGCAGGAACTTCCAGAGCTTCCTTTGGGAAACGTCATTGTGGAACCGGTGGGGCGGAATACCGCCCCCTGTGTGGGTTTAGCGGCCCTGGCCATCGAGCGGAGAAATCCGGAAGATGTGATGATTGTTCTTCCAGCGGATCACCTGGTGGGGGAAGAGGAGCGTTTTCGGGAGATTTTGCGGTTTGGCGTGGCGTTGGCGCAGGAAAAGTGGCTGGTAACCCTGGGTGTAGTTCCGAAAAGCCCCCATACCGGTTACGGGTATATCGAAGGTGGAAAGGAGCACCGGCGCACCGGCGCACTGGTGGCTCGGAATGCCCTGGGGTTTCGGGAGAAACCCACGAGAGACGTGGCCGAGACGTATCTTGCCAGGGGCAATTACTTTTGGAATAGCGGGATGTTCCTTTTTCGGGCCGATGTGATTCTCGAAGAGTTGCATGATCACGCTCCGGAGATTTTCCAGGGACTGGAGGAAATCCGCCGCCACTGGGGCGACGAGACGGTGCGAAAACGTGTTTTTGAAAACCTTCCCTCCATTTCCATCGACTATGCGGTGATGGAGAAGTCTTCCCGAATTCTGGTGAT
>JABUEZ010000183.1 GCA_013314795.1 Candidatus Profundicultor aquiphilus
GCCATGTTCCGGGGAATTCCCCAGCGCCAACTCATGCCTCATCGGGTGTTTCCCAATTTTCGGGGAGCGCTTCCCCAGAACCTCTATAGGTATACCCAAACACGCCCAGAAACGCCGTATAGAGGACCACACTGAAGGCGCTAAAACGTTCGAACAAGCCAAAATACTCTTTGGGAAAAATACCAATACCGATTGACCCGAAGAGCATAAGGAGGAGAACGATAAATCCCAAAATAGCGATACCCTTTGTCCTGCGCTCACGCAAACCACCAACGAAGATGAAAAGGAGGGAAAGAATGGAAAGCACCACCACGGCGATGGTAACCACATAGAAGTGCATGATGTCTTGAAAGGTGCCCTGAAAACCCTTACTGCTTAAGGGAAATAAGGTATATCCCGCACCCGATACCCAGTTCATGATGGTATAAAGAGCAATGCCCAGCCGAAAGATCCTATTGATTTCTTTTCTTCCCGTAACGATAAGGCAAAGGATGGTGCAGCAAAGGACGGCAAACAGAGAATAGAGCGAAGAAAACCGTGAAGCAACCACAAAGGATGGGGCATCGATGGCGGTGAGATCGCTTACCGCCTGACTCAGGCTATTGTAATGGGGATAATTTTGCACGCCGAAATAAACGTGGAGGAAATAGAATACCGCAGCAATAACCCCCGAAAGACTGAGAAGACGCATAAGTTTCCCCGAGTTCATTTTTCACCCTCCTCTGTTTTCCACAAACTTTCCAGTAAGGTTGGCCATACTCCTAGGGAAGTTTTAGCCCTCCAAACAGGTTTCTCCCCCAAACAGTACGCAGCTATCCGAGCCGGAACTTTCTTTTATCCGGTACCTTGCTCTGTTGCCACACCCGGACGGTAAATCTCCTCCACGCTTTCGTTCGGTTCCTTACCCGGCCAAGATATAAAACCTGCCGCTCAAGCCACACCCCCATTCACAGTAAGCCCGACAGAATTTGAACCCGCGACCCCCTGTATTACAACCACGCTTCCCCATCCCACTCTCTCTTAAAGCGGTACCCCTGAAACCTTGCCCTCTACTTCCCCCCCAGGGCCTTAATCCGTTTTTGGGCGTGCTCTACCATTTTTTCGTACCCCGGTGGGGCATACTCCACAAACTTCCGGTAGGCCTTGAGGGCATCCTTGGGTTTATTGACCTTATCGTACGCCAGAGCCAAGGCATAATACGCATCGGCGTACTGGGGGTTATACTCAATGGCTTTCTTATAGTCGGCAATGGCTTCCTTATAGCGTTCCAGGAAGTAATAGGCCAACCCCCGGTCGTAATGGGCAAGATCCAGAAACCCCAACTGAAGGTCTATCGCTCTGGTGTAATCGGCGATGGCTTCCTTGTACCGCTTTATAAGGGAATAGGTAAGCCCCCGGTTGATGTAGGCTTCCACAAACCCGGCCTTGAGTTCGATGGCTTTATTGTAATCGGCCAGGGCCTCATCATAGCGTTTGGTGGCTTTATAAAGATTTCCCCGATTGTAGTAGGCTTCGGCATACCCCGGAGAAGACTCGATGGCCCGAGCGTAGTCGGCCAGGGCTTCGTCATAGCGCCCCAGGTTGTAATAGACAATCGCCCGATTGTTGTACCCCTTGGCCATCCTGGGGTTGAGGGCTATCGCCTTCCCGTAGTCAGCCAGGGCTTCTTCGGCACGCTTACTTCTCCAGTGGAGTAATCCCCGGCTATTGTACCCCTCGGCCAAATCAGGGTCGAGCTGAAGTGCCCTGTTGTAATCGCTCATGGCCTCATCGGTGCGCCCCCTTCCGGCGTAGAAAACCCCCCGCTCATGGAGGATGAGGCCGATAACTTCCTTTTTTCCCAGGTTCCGCAGGTAAAACCCGTTTCCCTCCGGAATGGGAAAGTTCTCCCGGTAGTACTTCTCCGAATAGGGTTTTCCCCGGTCGCCTGGCTCGATCAAGAACGCGGTTTTACCGTCGTCATAGCGCACCAAAACGTGTTCCGGCACATACACCCCAAAAAGGGGTAACCCCAGGCTTTCGCCCAGGGCAAGATACAGGGTGGCAATTCCCAGGCTGTTTCCTTTCTTTTCCCGCAGGACAAAACTCAAAAAAGAACCTTTTTCCAACCCTTCTTCATACTGGAATCCCCGCTCCCCAAAGAGGTACTCCCCAATGGCCGCCACGGCCTCTTTCGGGTCCTTTTTCCCTATCCGCCCCTTAAGGGCAGAAACCATCTCCTCCAAGCGCCCGGTATAAAAGGCCACCCCCTCAAAGTCCTCTTCCACTCCTTCGGCAATCGCCAAAGCCGCCGTGGCAAGGTCGATTTCCCCCTCCGGCCGGGCCAAAAGGTCCTCAAGCTGCGGGTTCCTCGTGTCCTTTCCCCACAGATTTCCGGCAAAAACCAGGGCCACAACAACACACAAAAGAGGAATTCCGCCGAACCGCTTTCTCATCTTCTCCCCTCCTTTGCGGTTAATTTTTTTCATTATTATATTACGGCCCAGGGTGTTCCAGCACCCTTTTTACCAAATTCTCCAGAGCCCCCTTCTGAACCCTCTGGAACGCCACCCGGGCCTTTTCCTCCGCCTCTTTATCGGAGAGTCGGAGGCCCGCTTTGGCTGCCACCATTTTCAGGTATTCCACCGCCTTTCTGAGTTTTTCCATCCCGGGGGAATCGGGAAAGGCATCCTCGGCAAACAGCACCGCTTCCTCGGCCAGCCTGAGCAATCGTTCATATTTTTGCAATTTCAGTTTGTCCAACCCCAAACGGGTAAAGACATAGGTTAAAAGGGAAGGGAGAAGGAGAATCACGATATCAGAAACCAAAGACACAGGAAATCACCTCCAGAAAGGATTGTTTGGGATACCGGAATAAACCCGGCAATGTGTCACCATGAACCACCACAGCACGTTACCCTGAACTTGTTTCAGGGTCCCAATGTTTCGGGATCCCAGTGTTTCAGGATCTCAATCCTGAGATGCTGAACCAGGTCCAGCATGACAAACTTGACTGTCACCCCGGCACGCTCCCACAAAACGTCACCCCGGTACGTCTTTCAGCCGGGGTCTTCCTCTGGATTCCCACTAAAAGCGTGTGGGAATGACGAAAAAGGAGTGCATCACCCTGAGTTTATTTTCAGGGTCTCAGTATTCCAGGGTTTCTTGTCCAGGGCCCTCTATTTCAGCGTCTCACACTCCCGGGCTTTCACATCCCTCACCCCTTGTTCATCTTTCTACTTCAGGGGTATAATGTGCAACAGGGGGTTGAGTATGCCACAGAACACTTTCCTGGAAGAACTTCTCAAGGAACTCCCGGAACCAATGCGCCAAGAGGTTTATGACTTTGCCAGTTACCTCCTCCGTAAACACCTTCGGGAGGAGGAAAAGGCCTGGAACGCCTTTTCCCTTACCCAGGCCCTTCAGGGACTCGAAGACGAAGACCTGTACACCGAAGCCGACCTCAAGGAACGATGGACATCAAACCCGGAAAAATAGCCCTTCTTCGCTTTCCCCAGGTAGACCTGAAGGAACACAAACTTCGACCGGTTCTCCTTGTCACCCAGGCCCCCGGAGGGTATACTGACTGGCTGGTAGTCATGGTATCAAGCCAGCTTACCCAGGCCATTCCCGAATTCGACGAAGTTATCCGCAAACAAGACCCCGATTTCCCCAACTCTGGCCCGAAAAAGGATAGTGTTATTCGTGTCACCCGTCTGGCCGTTGTGGACCAGAACCTTTTTATCGGTGCCATTGGCGAAATCTCCCCGGAACGTTTACATCGCATTCGCCATCGTATCGCCCGCTGGATTCTTGAAGGGACCCCCGACACACCCTGCTATTCGTAGTTTCGCCCTCCAAAAGGTGTTTTTCCATTCCCCACCACTTTCTGTAAACTTCGTTTTTACGTCTCCAAAACAACTACAGGGTCTCGATACTGTGTACCTCAGAAATCGTCTCAATCACTCCTAACCGATGTTTTTCATCACCCCGAATTGATGGGATTTCAATTGTCCCGAACCGATGGTATTTTTGTCACCCTGAACTTGTTTCAGGGTCTCTTGTTTCGGGATCTCAGTATTTCATGGTCTCAATCCTGAGATGCTGAAACGAGTTCAGCATGACGTGCTTTGTTCTTCGCACTTTTTTGAGATTCTGAACCAAGTTCAGCATGACAAACTTGACTGTCACCCCGGCAATCTTTCAGCCGGGGTATTCCTCTAGATTCCCACTAAAAGCGTGTGGGAATGACAGAAAAAAACCACTTTGAGATGCCGGATCGAGTCCGGCATGACGCACTTTGATTGTCGCCCCGAACTGACAGTATTTCTGTCACCCTGAACCGACAGTCTTTCCGTCGTTCCGAACTGACGGTATTGTCGTCACCCTGAACTTGTTTCAGGGTCTCGGTCTTTTTCCTCCTGACATTCTAAAAATGGGGATGCTGAAACGAGTTCAGCATGACAGGAAAAAGCCTTTTTGTGGTGCTGAACCAGGTCCAGCATGACAAAGTCGGAACGGGGGTTTCCCGTTCCCTCAGGCACAGAATAAGTCATAGTAATACCGCACATTTTTGACCCAGTGTTGGTTTAAGTTCTCCGGGTCGTTGGGGGCATTCAAGGGGGCATACCTTGAACCCAAAAAGGTGATGAAGTCATGTTCCTGGGTTTGGTGTTTGAAGCGTTCAAAGGTGTTTTTCAGGGTCCGGCAGGCATATTCA
>JABUEZ010000184.1 GCA_013314795.1 Candidatus Profundicultor aquiphilus
TTCGCAGGACACTTCATTTTCCCCGGGCTCATTGACCTCCACATCCACGGCCTTTCCGGTTTTGACGTCACCGAACACGGCGCACAGGGCATCTACACCTTGAGTGAACGCCTTCCCACCTTTGGGGTAACCGGGTTCCTTCCCAGCACCCTCACCACCTCCTGGGAGAGGATGCTGGCACTTCTTGACGAAGCGCAGACGGTATCGACACCCCCATGCGGTGCCCGATTCCTTGGGCTACACTTAGAAGGACCCTATCTTTCCCTGGAACGAAGAGGAGCCCATAACTTTCGCCTCTTGCGGATTCCCAAAAAAGAGGAAGTTGTCTCCCTTTTAGGACGGGGAGCAGGAATCATCAAACGGATCACCATTGCTCCGGAGTTAGAAGGAGCCATGGAAACCATCGAATACTGCGCCCACCAAGGAATTCTCATTTCGCTCGGCCACTCTACCGCCCCCTACCACATCGCTCGGGAAGCGTTCCAGCGGGGAGCAAAACTCGTCACCCATCTTTTTAACGGCATGGACCCCTTGCACCACCGCAAACCCAACCTTCTTTCCTTTGCCCTGGAAAACGAGGAGATTTACACCGAAATCATCGCCGACACAGTGCATGTGAGCCCGGAAATCGTGCGCTTGGCTCTGCACTGCAAAACCCCCGAAAAGCTCTTCCCGGTGAGCGATGCCATCAAGGTGGCCGGACTCCCGGATGGGGTCTATCCCTACGAGCCTGAAGAAGTCATTCTCCAGCACGGGAAAGCAGAGCTTGCCAAGAGCAAAAGCCTGGCGGGAAGCGTCTGTCTCCTCAACCAGGCCCTGCACCACCTTCACCAGCATGCCGGACTCTCTTTGCCTCATTTAGCCAGCATGGGAAGTTTTCTCCCGGCAAAGCTTTTGGGTCTTGACCACATTCTGGGAAGCATCGAAAAAGGAAAAAAAGCAGATCTAGTGGTCTTCGATGAAACCTTCACGGTGCAGGCGACCTTCATCGAAGGAGAAAAAGTGTATGAGCGAGTTTAACCTTACCTTATGGGAACGCCTTCAGGAAGAACGATTGCTCCTCCGGGAGCAAGAAAGAGCGGAAGCACTAACCCGGATTATTCCCCTCTTGCGGGCCTACTTTTCCCGGAAAAGGGTTCAAGAAGTGTATCTTGCCGGTTCCGTCTTGCGGGAAGGGAAATTCCTTCCCTCCTCAGACATCGATGTGGCCGTCCTGGGGCTTCAGGAAGACTACTTCAAAACCCTGACCGAGTTAGAGCAACTGCTCGATAGAACCGTGGACCTCATCGAGCTGGAAGGGTGTCACTTCAAAGACGACATCGCAAAATGGAGCTTGCGTATATGGTGAAAAAAGAGTCACTGGCCCTTCTTCTCGGTTACCTCAACAACCAGATGGAAATCTTCCACCGGCTTTTGGCGTTGATTGCGAAAAAGGACACCGCCACCGAAGAGGAAACCGTGTATCTGGGGTATCTTCTCCACAATCTCTACTGCGCCCTGGAAGACCTCTTCCGGGAAATCGCCAAAACCTTTGAAAACACCGTGGACGAAGACCCCCTCCGGTTCCATCGCCAGCTTTTAAAAAGAATGAGCCTGGAGGTCCCCCGGATTCGACCCCGGGTCATCACCCCGGAAAGCTACGAAATCCTGGATGAACTGCGGGGATTCCGGCACATTTTCCGCCATTCCTACGCCTACAGCCTCTCCCCCGAAAAAGTGCTGCATCTCAAGGGAAAAATCTGTGCCCGCTGGAGCGAAATCGAAAAAGATCTCCTCCGCTGGAAGTCATTTCTGGAACAGCACATCGAAGAATAAAGACGCCAACTCATCGATTCTCGTTCATAAACCTGAGAATGGTTTCTCTCTCTTTCACGCCCCTGGTGGTCCCGATTTCCATAATGCAATGTGCGGCAACGGCATTGGCAAACCGGGCACAGCGGTAGACATCGAATCCCGATAAAAGACCGGCGATAAAACCGGCACAAAATGCATCTCCCGCACCTGAAGTGTCAACTACCCGTTCCAGCCGGTAGGAAGGGGCATAAAACGCCGCATTTTCCGCGGTAGAGGCCACGTAGCATCCTTTCTCTCCCAACTTAATCACCACATTTTCCACCCCTCGGGAGATAAAAAATCGGGCTATGGCTTCCGGGTGACTATGGCCACTCAGGGCTTTCGCCTCTTCATAACTGGGCATAAACCAGTGAAGGTAGGGAAGAGCGCCCTCGATTTTCCGGAGCCACTGGCCACTTGAGTCCCAGGCGGTGTCCATGCACACCATCACGTTCGCCTCTCGGGCCGCCCTTGATAGCCACATCGTTCCCTCACCGTCAAAAAGAGGCATGAGAAAGGTGCCGGCGATAAAGAGAATCCTGGAAGACCTGACCACGTCAGGGTCGATATCTCCGGCGGTGAATCGGGCATTGGTCCCCAGAAGGTGGACGATGGATCGCTCCCCCACTTCGTCGATGAGCACCACCGATGCCGAGGTTGGGGTGGAAGGATCAACCACCACTCCCCTTGTGTCCACTCCCTCTTTCTGGAGTGTTTCCAGGAGATACCGTCCAAATCCGTCATCTCCTACCTTGCTCACTATGGTAGTGGCAACCCCTAACCTGGCAAGATCAATCGCCGCATTGAGCGCACATCCTCCGGCCTGAAGGGTGAGCTCTTCAACCAGGCTCAGCTTACCCCTTTCCGGGAATCTGGAAATCGGCTTTACCAGAACATCGGCACAGGCAATCCCCACACAGGCAACGTCAAACATTTTTCGCTCCTTTAGCCAGGATTATAGCACGGGAAGAGGTATAATGGTGATGTGGTTTACTCAGGGAGGCGAAAAGAGTGGAACAGAAAGAAAGAATCCTGAAGATGTACGAAATGATGTACCTCATCCGAAAATACGAAGAACGGGTTAATTCCCTTTTTTTGCAGGGAATATTACCCGGTACCATTCACCAGTCTCTGGGACAGGAAGCCTGTGCGGTGGGGATGCTGTTTGACCTCGAAGCAAACGACTATGTGGTTTCAACCCACCGACCTGCGGGTCATGCCCTGGCTAAAGGGGTTCCACTGCGTTCCATGATGGCCGAGATGTTCGGGAAATCGACCGGCTGTTGCCGGGGAAAGGGTGGTTCCATGCACGTTGGGGATATCAGAGTAGGAATGCCCCCGGCCATCGCCATCGTGGGAGGGGGATTACCCATCGCGGTGGGCCTGGGACTGGCCTGCAAGATGAAAGGAACCGACCGGGTGGTGATTTGCTTCTTTGGCGACGGAGCCAGTAACGAAGGAGCTTTCCATGAAGCGCTGAACGGTGCTGCCATCTGGAATCTCCCGGTAATCTTTGCCTGTGAGAACAACCTCTACGCTGCTTCGACCCGGGTGGACAAGGTGATGAAGATCGAACACATCGCCGAGAGGGCCTCTGCCTATGGCATCCCCAGCCGAATTGTGGATGGAATGGATGTCCTGAAAGTGAACGAAGAGGCCCGGATGGCCATTGAACGGGCTCGAAACGGTAAAGGACCGACCCTCCTTGAACTCAAAACCTATCGCTTCTGTGGCCATTCCCGGACCGATTCCTGCCGGTATCGAGATAAGAAAGAAGAAGAGCACTGGCGATCCCGAGATCCCATTCACAACCTTCGAAGTCATATCCTTCAAGAACACATTGCCGACGAGGAAAGCCTGCAGGTTCTCGAAAATCAGGTGCTCGAGGATATCGAAGAGAGCGTGCAATACGCTCTTTCTTCCCCCGACCCGGAGCCGGAGGAAGCTTTAAAACACGTCTTCTATGGAGAGTGAAACCATGGCCAAGATGACCATTGCCGAAGCCCTGCGACAGGCAATACGGGAAGAAATGCGACGAGACCCAACCGTTTTCTGTATTGGGGAAGACATCGGTATTGAAGGCGGGTTTGGCGGAGCCTTCACCGTCACTCTGGGATTATCAGAAGAATTCGGACACGAAAGAATCATCGATACTCCGGTCTCTGAAATCCTCATCGCCGGAGCAGCCATCGGCGCAGCCATAGGGGGAATGCGTCCCATTG
Source organism: Candidatus Profundicultor aquiphilus (assembly GCA_013314795.1). GTDB lineage: Bacteria > Atribacterota > Atribacteria > Atribacterales > Caldatribacteriaceae > Profundicultor > Profundicultor aquiphilus. The sequence goes on from JABUEZ010000184.1 coordinate 4,056, forward strand.
CCGATGTGCAGTACAGCGATTTTATCTTCTGCATGATGGACCAGATCGTGAACCAGGCAGCCAAAATGACCTACATGTCCGGGGGAACCGTGAAAGTGCCCATGGTCCTGCGAGCTCCGGTGGGTGCCACCACCCGTGGTGCTCAGCACGCCCAGAGCATTGAGGGATTTTTCACCCATGTTCCGGGACTCAAAGTAATATGCCCCGCCACACCCTACGATGCCAAGGGTCTTCTCAAAACGGCCATAAGAGATGATAACCCGGTGCTGGTCCTGGAACACAAGCTCCTTTACGGAAGCAAAGGAGTGAGGTCAGAAAAAGCTGCTCTGAGTCTTGTGGAAGATGTGCCTGAGGAAGAGTACCTCATCCCCTTCGGCCAGGCTGCCATACGGAGAGAGGGTAAGGACATCACCATGGTGGCCAACCTCCTCATGCTGTACCGCTCGCTGGAAGCCGCAGAAATCCTGTCCCAGGAGGGAATCAGTGTGGAAGTGATTGACCCCAGGACCCTGGTTCCCTTTGACTACGAGACCATCATCGCTTCGGTCAAAAAAACCTCCCGGCTTATGATCGTGGAGGAAGATACCCGGCGAAATGGCTGGGGTGCGGAAGTGGCTGCCCAGATCGCCGAAGAAGCATA
>JABUEZ010000185.1 GCA_013314795.1 Candidatus Profundicultor aquiphilus
TCCGGGCGAGAGTAATCGGGCGCAACATAAGGATTGGTAAATTCAAGCTTTACCTCGGCGCTGACCAAACTCGGATCCAGAGAAACTTTGTTCACAAAGAGAGTGATCGACTTTGTTTCCGGCGTGATAAAGGGATTCCCGTTCTTGTCAAAACGGGGAAAATAAACCTTGCCGGTTACTTCCTTAAAAATTCGCTCTCCCAGTTCTTTGGAAAAAGTAACCGGAAACAGCTCCCTCCCCTTATCATCCACAAGATAGGTATTCTTCCCAAAATCGATGGGATAGAGTGGAGCACCCTTTAATTTCTTGATGGTTACCTCAAAAACAAGGTATCGACCGAGTTGCTCACGTTGAATAAAATCCCGATGATACGCCAGTTGTTCTTCCGAAGAAAGGAGGTTCTCTTTCCCATACTTGGCAACCCAGGCCTGAGTCAGTTCCTCATTCCAGAAAGTCGCTCGTACCGAAAAAGCATTCCCCACGGTAACTGAACGAGTCCATTTCTTGAGTGTATCGCGATACACCTGATCATAATCCACTTCTGCCTGAACCACACCGGTAAAACCAAGAACCACAAGAAACATCGCCACTATTCCCCAGAATCTCCTCATTTTCCACCTTCCTTTCCATCCCATTCTTCAAATGGTTTAATCTCGATTTCCACTGGTGACTCCTCTTCCTCGAGGGACTTTTCCGAAGGGGAAATCTCCTCTTCCACCTTGGGGTTCTCCGCTTCCGAAGGGGTACCGCTCTCTGTTGCCGGAGGTACTTCCTCTATAGCCCAGGATTCCTCTGGAGATGCTTGCGGTACAACTTCCTCCTGCGGTGTCCAGCCCAAAAGAGGTCCCGAGACTTCTTTTTCTTCACCAGTCTCCACAAAAAATTCCGTCCCTTCTTCCACCTTTACTGGGTCTCCCTGCACGAAGATCCCAGCCACAGCTCCCAAAGGACCGAGAACGACAAGACCAGCAACACTTGCCCCAACCGCATAGGCCAGAGCTTTATTTTCCTGGATTGCTTTTTCACCCAGAGTAAGAGGAAGGGATGTGCCATCAACCGCCTGGATGCTTCCAAAGTCAATCTGCAACCGTCCAGAGCGACCAAAGGCTCCTTTTCGACGGACCTTCGTTAACCTCCCCTCACCCCTTGTTCCCTTAGCAACGACTACCACTCCATCCACCTGAACATCTTCCAGAACCTCATACGGAACCGGATCCCCGACTTCATTCTTTTCCGAATTGAGCGACGTTCGCAAGGCAATCTTCACCAGCGTTTCACGAGGAACCTTCACGGTAAAGGCTTTAACCTGTGCAGGATTCACACACGTTCTGTACAGCCGGTCTACCCTTACTCCAATAGGTTCGTCACTTACCACACCAAAGATGAGTTTTTCCAGCTCTTCCAACTCTGAAACTAAAATTCCAGTTGAAGCCGGTTCAGAACGAAGCGTCAAACGAATGGCACGAATTTTAAAATCGAGAGACGGCTCTTCGGCCGTACCGGTCAGGATAAACGTTTTAAGTGTTTGCGATCGTTCCATGAGTGTCCCCGAAAGGGTGTCGCCAATGAGATCCTTTTCCACCTTTTCAATTCGAGCCAAAACACTCCCACTCTGAGGAACTCCATAGAGAATTTTCTCCATGGCCTCGAGATCCTTAACGAGTGGCGAAACAACCTGTTCCTGAGAAAACGCAGAACAGCACAACCATAGCACCCAGAAAACCACAACCCCCATGCTCACCAATTTTTTCATGTTTTCTTCCCTCACTCCCCACGAAGCTCCTTTTTTTCCAAAACAAGCTCTCTAATTTCTTTCCAGCCCACTACCTGATTACGCCCCCGATTCTTTGCCTCATAAAGCGCTTGATCTGCCCGCGAAAGGAGTTCAATTTCATTTTTTGCCTCTCCCCGCCCGCACACCCCACAGGAAATGGTTACCACTCCATAAGGAGGATTATGGGGGTGGAATAGGGAGAGTTCTTCAACGTGATTTTTTATACGCTGCGCTACCAGCTTCCCGATCTCCTCCCCGGAAGAGAAACACAGCACTACAAATTCTTCCCCTCCGAAACGGGCTAGAAAATCCCCCTTCCGGACAGAGTTGCTAAAAACCGAGGCCAGAGTCGATAACAACTCATCCCCCTGCACATGACCAAAGGTGTCGTTATAATGTTTAAAACGGTCCAGGTCGATCATGATTAAACTGTAAGCAGTTTGAGCGCGGATATACTGAGACTCTAACCTGGCCAACCAGTCATCAAAAGCCCTCCGGTTAGGAAGACCGGTTAGAGGATCAAAAAAAGCCAGACGCTCCAACTCCCGGTTGAGCTTTTCCAGCTCCCGGACATATTTGCGGAGTCTTATTTGAGTCCCCACGCGAACCAGAAGCTCTTTAGGGCGAATCGGTTTTAATAGATAATCATTGCCTCCGGCCTCAAAACTCTGGATACGGGCGTGATCGTCTTCCACCGCGGTGAGAAAAATAACAGGTAAAGTGGCACATTCGGCATTGTTGCGCAGTTCTCTGCAGAGCGAAAATCCATCACCGTCAGGAAGAACAATATCAAGAAGTACAAGGTCATAGTCTCCAAGATCAGAGGAGACCAGGAAGTCCCGGCCGGTGGCAAAGGTTTTGACTTCAAAACCGTGTTCTTCCAGAATATCCTTGACCAGATACCGGATGAACTGTGAATCATCCACAACGGCGATTTTTACCCGTTCCTCTCTCTCATTTGTTTTACCTGAGGGTTCAATCATGCATTCGACACCCACTCAGGGGACAGCTTCTCTCCCCAGATTCGAAAGCCGGTTTTTTTTCTTCCACCTCTTCCATCTTTTTCTTCACCGTAACCGGAGACCACTTTCCACAGCGACTCCCCCACAGCGCCTTTATCTCATTATCTTCAGCCAATGTGACAATTTCACAGCTATTGGGACAGTCTTCACAGGTAAAACTGCGACTCTCAAAGTGACGTTCAACGACTTCAAAGCCCTGAAAAGCAGAGTGTTCGCCCACGTACTCCATGGCTAGAATTGCTGCTCCCCAGGCCCCCATGACTCCATGTTCAGGTGGGACAATTATTTTTTTCTCCCCCCGGAAGAAATCAACAAAAGCCTTCACGATTCCCTGGTTCGCTGCAACACCTCCCTGAAAAACAATGGGATCCTCAATAGTCTTTCCCGTAGCCAGGTTATTGATAAAATTGCGCACCAGCGCCTCACAAAGACCCTTAATAATTTCCGCTTTTCCAAAACCAAGCTGCTGTTTGTGAATCATGTCGGATTCAGCAAAAACCGTGCATCTTCCAGCAATCCGCACCCCTTGGCGAGCCTGTAAAGCCAGTTCTCCAAACCGTTCAATCGGCACATTGAGACGGACAGCCTGATGCTCAAGAAACGAGCCGGTACCGGCTGCACATACTGTATTCATGGCAAAATCTTCTACAATCCCGTCACGGATCACAATGAGCTTGGAATCCTGCCCACCAATTTCAAATACGGTCCGCACTTCAGGGACCCGGGTAATTGCCGCAACCGCATGGGCAGTGATTTCGTTCTTGACAATGTCAGCCCCGACCACAACACCCGCCAGATGGCGAGCACTACCGGTGGTGCCGACACCCCTGACGATTCCTCCCTCAGGGAATCGTCTCTTTATGTACCGCAAACCATCCTTCAGAGCATGAATGGGATCACCACTTGTCCGGAGGTAACAACTGGCAAGAATGTTTTTACTCTTATCAATAAGGACCAGCTTTGTGGTCACCGACCCAACATCGACTCCTAAGAAGAGATCCACGACACATCGACCTCCGTCACGCTTCTTCGTTTCTTCCTTCGTTCCAGGACATCAACAAAGGCTTCCACCCGAGTCACAAGGCCTGCCTCGCCAGAATGTTCATCGATCGCCAGATGGAGAATGGGTAAATTATAATCTTTGCTCACTTTGTTGAGAATGCCCTTGGCCACGATCTCAGGCATGCAGGTGAAGGGGTAAAGATGCACCACGCCATCAAAACCCTTTTTTGCATAGCGAATGGCACTTCCAACGCTGTCAATGCCTTCTCCACCCACAAAACGTTTGAGATAGGGTTGAGCCACCTTCCAGGCTTCCAGCTTCTCCTGAGAACGAGTCAGCGGAAGCGTATGCAAAACGTACTCCACCGTCGAGACCGAGTTATGCACATAGACACCCAGATCCCCCAGAATTCTCTCCACATTAAAGTTGATCCGAGTTTCCTGAGCAACATAGACTTCACCAACAATACCCACTTTGATAAGATCATCCTGACGCTGTCGCCGCGGAAGGAAGGCGAGTGCTTCCTCAGTTTCTCTTCGGATCCTTTCAAAATCATGTACACTTTCAATATTCCGAAGACGTTCAATCGCACTGTCCACAATATAATCCAGATTCTCCTTTTTTTCCACCTGACAGCGTAAAGCCCGACGCTGCGTTTCCAGATCCTCGGTAAAACGTAAAACCTTCCAGGCCAGGGATGCGGCTTTGATAACCCGGAGCGAAGCAACTCTTCCCCCAGCCATGCTCCGAAGAGCCTCCAAAAATGCTTTCATACCGTACCGGGGATGGTCAATGAGCACAAACCGGACATCGTATCCCAAATCCTCAAGAATCAGGCGCTGGATTTGACCATA
>JABUEZ010000186.1 GCA_013314795.1 Candidatus Profundicultor aquiphilus
TTATTATCCAATGGCCTATATCAATGGGGGAGGCCTCGATTTAGAATGGGCAAAGAATGAGCTTTTCCGGGATCTTTCTGATGCTTCAGGGGCGTTTGCTCTGATTGATAAAAAGGTAGAGGAAATTGCTTCTTCGCCTTCTCCAGTTGTTTTCATTCCTCACCTGCGAGGGCGGAATTGCCCTGGAGCACCATATTTCCGGGGTGTTTTTGCTGGATTCAGCTGGGAGCACCGGAGGGAGCACCTTTTCCGGGCGATACTGGAAGGAATTGCCTTTGAGTACGCCTACTACTTGAGAATTATCCGGGAGTCGATGCCTGAGATCCAGTTTTTTGAGGTTAGGGTGATAGGAGGAGGAGCAAAATCATCTCTCTGGAACCGTATTAAAGCGAGCATCCTGGGCATCCCTTATGTGGAGCTGGATCGCGGAGAATGTGCTATCTGGGGTGCAGCGATGCTTTCCGGTTTCGGGGTTGGAGCATTTTCGAACCTTAAAGAGAAAGCCCTGAATTCGGTGGCTAAAGTGAAAATTTACCATCCAGATGAAACACTGTATGGTTCTTACCAGAAGTTGCTCGCCTTTTATCTTGAGGTTATGGAAAAAATGGGAGATACGTTTCAAAAACATCAGGAGTTGTTCTTTTAGAAAGGTGGAGATGGGATGAAAGCAGCCGTTTTTTCATATCCTCCACACGTGGAGATAAAAGAGAAAGAGGTTCCTTCTCCAGGTGATGGAGAAGTTGTGGTACAGGTTAAAGCGGGTGCGCTGTGTGGCACTGATTTGCGTATTGCTCGGCGAGGACATGGCAGTATTCGGGAAGGCGAAGAGCGAATTCTGGGTCACGAAATTGTTGGTATTGTTGCCAGAAAAGGTAAAAATGTAGAAGGCCTTGAAGAGGGCATGCCTGTGGCGGTGGCACCCAATTATGGTTGTGGAAAATGTGCTTACTGCGTGCGAGGCCTTGCACACCACTGTCCTGAGACCAGAGCCATTGGTGTGACCGTTGACGGTGGTTTTGCAGAATTTGTTCTCATCCCTCGCAAGGCTGTTGCCCAGGGTAACGTTGTTGTACTTCCCGATACCACTGATCTGGTTTCCATTTCTTTTGTGGAAGCTCTTGCCTGTGTGGTGCATGGTTTTTTGCCTCTCAATGTTGGTTTTCAGGATAGGGTACTTATTTATGGAGCTGGTCCCATCGGTCTCATGTTCTGGGAACTTTGCCAACATGCTGGAGCAAAGGACGTGTGGATTGTCGATTTAAGTGCAACAAGGTTAAAGGTAGCCGAAGAAAGGGGGGCTCGTACCCTTCTGGCAGGAAAAGTATCGGTAAAGGAAGCGATTGGTTTAGTGGATGTGGTCATTGTGGCGGCACCTTCACCTGAAGCGCAAAAGGAGGCCCTGGAAATTGCGGGAACCTACGGGAGAATAAACTTTTTCGGGGGTCTTCCTCCTCAGATTAAGGAAGTACCGCTTCCCAGTAACCTCATTCATTACAAGGAACTCCTGGTGACGGGAACCACCAAATCAAATAACTTCCATTTTCGTTATGCCCTTGACTTGTTAACGTCTGGAGCCTTGAATCTCTCGTATCTTGTTACCCACGTTTTGCCCCTCGAAGAGATCAATCAGGGGCTCCAGCTTATGGAATCGCAGCAATCCCTTAAAGTTGTTCTGGTTCCTTAAATTTCAGAAGAGAGGATGATGAGTATGAATTGTATGAAGCCTTTTAATGTGGTTATTAATTTGAAAAGTGGGGAGCTTTCACCGGGTAAAAGGGTCATAAGAAGGGTCAGTGATGTGAAAGCACTCTTTGTTGATAAAGAAGCGGCAGAAAAGCTCATCCGGAGTGGTGACCCACTGGTTTATGAGGTTATCTATGCGGATGTTCCCGAAGAAGAAGGTCATTTGGGGAATTGTACCACCATCATTTATCCGGGAAAGGTGGGAGAAGAGTTCTTTCTCACCAAGGGTCATCGCCATGAGAAGTTAGGAACTGCCGAAATTTACTTTTGCCTCCAGGGAAAAGGGAAGCTCCTGATGGAGTCAGTGGACGGAGATTGGGAAGCTCTGGATATGTTTCCGGGGTCGGCCTCTTACATTCCACCTTATTGGTCTCACCGTACCGTAAACGTGGGAACGGAACCGCTGGTTTTCTACTGTATTTTCCCTGCGGATGCCGGTCACGATTATGCGACCATTGAGCGAGAGGGTTTTCCTAAGATTGTTGTGGAAAGGAATGGAGAAGCGGTGCTGATTGATAACCCCAATCGGAAAGGGTGCTGAACAGGGGGAGATAGCGATGAAACTACCTGGAAAAGCGACGCAACCAACCATGTATTTTATCGGGGTGACTACTTCCCAATCTTCAATCATGAAGCTTTTTCCCTTGTGGGCCCAGGAATTAGGGCTCAAAGAAGCAGTTTTAAAAGGCATTGATATTGAAATCCATGCTCCGGCTTCAGTGTATCGGGAAGTGGTGGCTTTTATTAAAAATGATCCTCTTTCTCTGGGAGCTCTTGTGACTACCCATAAAATTGATCTTTATGAAGCGTGCCGAGATATGTTTGAATATCTCGATCCTTACGCTCAACTTTTTGGAGAACTCTCTTCTATCTCCAAGAATGATGGGCGGCTGGAAGGCCATGCCAAGGATCCGATTTCGAGTGGCCTATCCATGGATGCATTTATCCCTCCACAATTCTGGAAGAAATACGGGGGAGAAGTGTTTATCATGGGAGCCGGTGGAAGTGCCCGGGCCATTGCTGCTTATCTTTTTGATCCCAAAAAGAGTGATAATATGCCCTCTCGACTGTACGTTTCAAATCGCACTACTCCCCGGCTTATTCGAATGAAGGAAATCATGCAGGAAATCAATCCCAAAATCAATGCCGAGTACATTCACTCTCCTGAGCCAAGTGTTAACGATCAGATTCTGAGCCGTCTGAAACCATATTCCCTGATCGTCAATGCTACAGGCTTGGGGAAAGACCGACCTGGTTCGCCACTTACCGATGCTTGCGATTTTCCTCCGTATAGTCTGGTGTGGGAGTTGAATTATCGTGGGGATCTGAAATTCATGCATCAGGCTCTGGCCCAGAAAGAGAGCAAGAAGCTTCACGTTGAGGACGGCTGGCTTTACTTTATCCACGGCTGGACTCAGGTCATTGCTCAGGTCTTTCACATTGAAATCAGCCCTGAAGCCTTTGCCCGCATTGAGCATATCTCTCATTCTTTCCGGAAGGGTTCTGCGTGAAAACGTGGAGGGTACACCTCAGCCAGGTGTACCCTCCCATTCATTCTGGAGATAGTTCCTTCAAAGCTGGATATGCTTTTTTAAATTTTGCGTAGTGCTGGTTATATGCTTCCACCCACTCTGGCTCTGGAAGCGTGGGATTCACATAATGGATGGTGACTCTGGTGGCTTCTTCAAAGGATGGAAAGTGACCGGCCCCGACCATGGCCAAAAGACAGGCTCCGAATGCCGCCTCTTCTTTGGTATCGGTGGCGAGCAGAGGCATATCCAGAACGGAAGCCATGATTTTCCTCCAGAGTACGCTTTTGGAGCCTCCGCCTGAGAAAATGACTTTCTGGGGTTTCACGCCAAGTTCCTGAAAAATTTCCACCACATTTCTCATACCCATTCCCACGCCTTCCATAATGGCTCGCACAAAATGGGCTCTTCCATGGGCGAGGTGGACATTAAGAAAAGCACCTCGAGCTTTGGGATTCATATACGGTGTTCTTTCTCCGATGAGGTGTGGTAAAAACATGAGATGATGGCAACCGGGGGGGATTTGCTGTGCTTCCTGATCCAGGTTCTTAAAGTCGAAGGAATGTTCTGAAGAATCGAGGATCGATTTTTTAAACCAGCTCAGGGCAAGTCCAGCACAGAGTATGGCGCCCAGAAGATGCCAGTATCCGGGAATGGCGTGACAGAAAGTGTGAATGCGCAATTTTTTATCGATAAATGGATACCTAAGCGGGGCAAAGACCTGTCCCCCAGTGCCGATGGTGAGGAGAATTTCCCCTTCCTCGGTAACCCCGTTTCCTATGGCTGCACAGTGCTGGTCTCCGGCGCCAGCTATAACCAGAGCTTCCCCTTTTATGCCCAGCTCGCTTTTGACCTCTTCCTTTATGCTTCCTATAACCTGGTTTGATTCGTAAAGGGGTGGGAAAAATTTGGTTTCAAGGCCCAGAGCTTCAATCATGAATTCTGACCAGCTTCGAGTGCGGATGTCAAAGAGCAAGGTGGAAGAGGCATCGGCGACATCTGTAGAGGGGGCAAGACCCATTTTGAGTTTCAAATAGTCTTTAGGAAGTAGAACCAATCGGATTTGATGGTAAACTTCAGGAAGATTTTCCTTAACCCAGGCTAAAGTGGCGGCCATAAAACCGGTGGCGATGTCACTTCCTGTGTTGGTTTCAAGGTATTGTCTCAACTTTTCTCGAATCATGTGGGCTTCTTTATGACTGCGCTGATCTGCCCAGATGATCGCAGGGTATACTGGTTCCAGCTTTTCACCAAGCATGACGGTTCCATGCATTTGCCCTGAAAAACTCAGGGCTT
>JABUEZ010000187.1 GCA_013314795.1 Candidatus Profundicultor aquiphilus
CGCCTTCCGAATCGCCCTCACCATCTCCTCCCGCAATAGCGCCTCTTCTTCTTCCATCTGCTCCAGGGCCCCATAAATCCGGCTATTCATATAATGTTCCAGCGCATCTCCTACTTCGGCAAACGCCTCACTGGCATAATTCCCCACAATCCCCGGTGCATCCTCCGCATAACTCCGCACCGCCTCGATATGACCCAATTTCCGAAACGCATCACCCAAAGACATGGTCTTTACTCCTCCTCCTCTTTACGTCCTTAGGATGAAAGAAAATCTCTCCCTAACCCTCTATTTTGTGTAATAACGCCTTACTGAAGACTTCGGCACTCAGTGGACCAGCTTCTTTTTGAAGGTGTTGACGTAATTCCTCACATTTTTGAAATCCATGCTCATAAATAAGCCGAATCATATCTCTTGACTCATCGGTATAGGGAAGGATAACATCGACCACGCTCCTAACTTGTGCATCACTGAAATCTCCTTCCCACCTTTTAACCAGGGAATGCAGAACAGACGATTTGGCAATTTCTTGACGATTTTTCTCATTGGCAAAGACGTCCCATATCGATAGTGGAAGCACAAGCCCCACACAAACTCCTTTTTCTTCCATCTCTCGTTTCAATCCTGATCCAAATCTAATACGTCTTGGATCTTCTACTTTCGCACTAACCATAGTGTATCCCGACCAGAGGAATACCCTGTACATTTTTTCCGGCGCAATGCGACTCGACAACACAAAAAATGCGTTAACGCCCACTCCAGGAGCCGCGAGTTCCTGAACGAGGTTGCTAAAAGATTGTAACAATTCCTGCCATCGTTTCTGCGTCCCTCCAAATGTTTCGCTCCCCAAAAGTAGTGTTGCAACGTTAAAAGACAAACTATGTTCACCGGGTTCCACAGTAATCGAGACCTCCCCGCTCTTGCTGAGGGTCACTCCCAAGCGGAATCCCCGTGCTATCTCCTCCACAGCGCTTAAAACCAGGATATCTTTATCCTGTAACAAAGAGAGTGTAAACGCCGGTATTTTTTCAAAAGGGTTTGATCGAGCATCATCCTGAGAAATATAGTAATTGAGCGCTGCTTTCCACACATCCCTGACAGTAAGCATATAAATCCAACCACCTTTCCAGCGTCATCAATTTATGAAAGATTCTTTTATCCTTTCATTCTCCCAAAAACGAGATACGACTCGACGTCAGGAAGTACTGTTTTGAGTTTGGTCCTGTAATCCTCATCGCTCCCGTAATAGAGAAACGCACCGATGATATAGGGAATATCTTCGGTCTTTACCGGAGAAAAAACCGTAACAATAGTCCACCGGAGAGTTTCTGGCTCTTTGCTCCTTATTCGTGGGATAACACACCATTTCGCGGACCGGTTTCTTCTCCAGTTTGAATCCCAGGAAAAATCGATAAGCGTATCTTCAAAAAGGGCACGATTAACACGACTTGCATCAAATGTACACCACGGATCGAGTATCGGGTACTTACTCTTTCTTTGCCTGTAGCTCAGGCCAACAATGAGCTTATAGTTTACCAGAACACTTCGAGACCCAAGGAGCTCCCTGTCGACATCCCATATCGTTCTCCTGCGGATGGCAATATACGGCTGATAGACACGAACAATCGGCTCAAGGGACTCCTTATACATCCTCTCCACTACCTGAAACTTTTCTGTTAAAGGCGTGGTGGTTTCTTCGGCAATGAGAGTCATAGTTCGCCACAGTGATTTTCTTGTTTCCTCTTGTTTAGCCTGGACGTATTCAACAAACTGACTCAAATTGGCCAGGTGTGGCGGTACAGGCATCACAAGCTGAACGATCTGGGGTAAAAAAGCGCACCCGACTAAACGATCGTTCGGCCTCTGCGTATTCTCAAACATAGCACACTCAAGCCCAACAAATCTTTCACGAAGATACTCTTTCCGGTATTCTATGATAGAAAAATTCCTTCCTTCTACAAAAACGTAGCGATCTGAATCAACGAACATGACATCAGATCCTTTTCTCACTCTTCTTTAATCGTAATCACGTAGTCTGACGCAATTCCATCCGGTGCTTTTCCGGTCGTTGTCAGGGTAATCACCTTTCCAATATTCCAGGGCTTTTCTATTTCCCCATCAGCGTTATATCCGTCGGTCATCAGGATGATAGGGATGTTATAGCGGTCGTACAGGTTTTCCTTGACCCATTCAAACACCGGAGCAAAAACCGTTCCACCACCACCCCTTACGTTCTTAACAATCTCTTCGATGTCTCCATCTTCCACCACTGCCTGTACTTCGGCATCGCAGGCAATAAACGTGACCCGGTACAGGTTCAACAACTCCTTGACTTCGGTGAGAAATATCCTGAGTGCTTCCTGTCCGATACTTCCCGATGTATCGACCATAACGATAACATCCTGATTTTTAGGGTTACTGAGAGTAGGCGTGTAGGTATCACAAAAAACCATCGAAGGTTTATAGGGCTTCCGGTAACTGTAATCGTCGGCCAGGACGTTGAGGACGGCATCTTCCAGGTAATCCTGCCAGTGGACTTTTGGCCTGGTAAATTCCTCAATGATCCGTTCCAGAGCTCCGGGGAGTTTTCCAATGCCCATTTTGCTCATCTGCAAGGCAGAAATAGCCGTCTCAATGATAAATTGTCTGGCAATCGCTTCCTCTTCGTCGTCTTTGATTTCCTGATGGTAACTCATATCCGCATTTTCCGGAAAATCGAATTCCTGGAGAAGTTTCCTGTGAACGTCTTCGATTTTGGCTTTCAAAATCTCCAATTGCTCCCGTACTTCTCGACTTGCGTCACTGTCCTCTCCGTCACCAATTTTCACCAGCTTATGGTACTCCCACCACAGATCTTTTAATTCCAGAGCCAATTGTTGAACTTTTTCTTTTTTATCTTTCGTTTTCTCATGAAGCCTTTCGTGAATTTCTTCTGCGTGCATGTTGTGAAACTCTTTTACATACAGGCCACGTTTAATTTCTATCCTCATATCTTTAAGCATCCAGTTGATTTCAAGGTCTGTAGCATAGTTCCAAAGAGTCAATTCTCTCTTTCCCTGCCGGACGAAAGTCCCGTTCAAGATGTGTAGAGCCTCATGGGCAAGAACTGCCCGCAGGGAATCTCCAGAACTAAGCAAAGCTTCGTTGATAGAGAGTGTACGCTGCGCAGCATCAACGGCAGCCAGAAAAGGGGACTCTTTGGGTATAATTTTGACCCGCAACCTAAGGAGTACCGAAGCCATCAAGGGAAGGGGTGTAGTGCTTGGAGAAGCCACCATTCTGGTGATCTCCTCAATCACTTTCTCCCGTAATAATTCTTTTTCTTGTTTACCCATTTCCAGGCTTCTCCTAAAGGACAAATTTATACTTATCGCTAAATCTAATGGCCAGGTCCCTGGTCTCTCCTTTGTGTAATGCATCTACAGTAAAAATCTTGAGCTTCGTCAAGTTTTTCATCCACAGAACAATATACGGGGACATGTGCCTGGGAGCACCTATCGCATATTCAAGAAGCGTCTTGATGTTATCTTTTGTCGTTTTGTTCACCAGCACCGTAGCGATCATCAATCCCTTTTCCACTTCATCTGGTTCCAAATAGATTTTCTCGCCACTCAAAATTTTTTCTATAATCTTATCAATTCCCGTACATCTTCGCATAAATGTGTCAAATCGAACTGCCACTTCTTCGCCCACCAACCCGGCCATGTCTTCCACGCTGGTCATTCCATTCTGGATCAGTTTCCCCACCATTTCCCAGGAACGGGGCGAAGCAAAGGGTTTATCAATCTCAGGCTCGGTAGACAAATACTGACTATCCATTTCCAGATATGCCAGAACTTCCTCAGGCAGTTTTTTCCGGATCCAATAAGCTTTAAAGTCTTCAAAGCTTGGCTCAACCACGTAGTGCAGTGCCCGGTTGACCATGGCCGAGGAGATTTTGTTCACCATGGCCTTATCCTTGATGCGGTTTCCAGCACAGACTACCAAAGTCCCCTGAGGGAGGGCGTAACTCCCAATTTTTTTCTCAAGAACAATCCGCATAGCGGCATTTTGGACCGCCGTGGGAGCCGTGTTGAACTCGTCAAAAAACAAAATAAACGGTTCTTCCGGCAAACTGAGGGGGAGAATCTCCGCTCGCTTCTTTTCCCGGTCGGGGAAAATAAATCCCTTGAGTTCCGCCGGGTCCATAAGCGATAAAACCATGACTTCCACCGGCCTTCTCGTTTCTTCGCCCACCTGATAGACAATCTGCGTTTTGCCAATACCTGGTTTCCCCCACAGAAAGAGCGCCGGGGGTTCTTCCATGCGGACCAGTTGTAAGAGCTTTTCCTTCAGTTGGGCCGGGGTAACGGAAAAATTCAACTCCATAATACCATGCCTCCTCAGCGAAAAGTGTTTCGAAAAATCAGGAACCTTTATCCCGTGACAATAAACCCACACTTACCAGGTCATCAAACAAAAGAGCAAGTTTTTCCCCACGAAGGAAGAAGTCACTATTTCTCCTCGTAAACTCGTCGATGATTTCCTCTCTGGAAGGGCTTCTTCCAAATCTTTGGGCTAACTG
>JABUEZ010000188.1 GCA_013314795.1 Candidatus Profundicultor aquiphilus
TTACCGGCTTTACAAGCGGGGAAAGTGGTCATCTGTGTTCGATATGTGGATTCAACCCTGGCTTATCAGGGATATGGGAGAAAGATTCCTTTCCCGTTTCTGACACTCCTCAACGAAATGGTGGTGGGGAAGGTGCTTCCAGAGCTGACTTTTCTTCTGGATGTGGAACCGGAAACAGGCATACGGCGTTCTCTGTCGGCTACGCATAAAGAGGAACTCCGTTTTGAGGAAGAATTTCTGCAACATAAGGAACTTCTGGAGGAGATCCGAAAGGGATATTTTGCGATTGCGGCAAACGATCCGAAGCGATTTTGCATTATTTCCACCACCTGGTTACCAAAAGAGGATGTTTTCGAGCAAATTAAAAGTGAGGTCTGGCGGAGATTCCAGGAAAGGAGGGTGAAAACGTGACCCCCACGGTACTTTTTATCTGTGTGGTAAAGGACCAGGATGCGAACAAATTGGTGGAGGTATTGAGAGAAAAAAATTTCGCTTTTACCAAGCTGGCTTCGACCGGTGGATTTTTGCGAGAAGGAAATACCACTTTTTTAATTGGAATTGAGGAAACAAGACGTGAGGAACTTTTGCAGTTGGTTAAGGAAGTCTGTGGTCGTCGCGAAGAAATTGTGGAATCGACCATACCGATAAACGAACCGCTGGGACCTTTCGTTCCTCAGCGAGTAAAGGTTACCAAAGGCGGGGGAGTACTCTTTGAGATTCCCATTCGTTATTATGAAAGGTTCTAACCTGTTGCCATGAGCTGGTCCGATGTATATGGGCATGAGTGGCAGAAAGACTTTTTTAGAAGAATCTTGCGTAGCCGGCGGATTGCCCATGCGTATCTTTTTTTTGGTCCTTCCCAGATAGGGAAGGAAACGTTTGCTCGGGAAGTGGCCAAGACTCTGCTCTGTCTCACGCCTCGGGGTGAGGAAAGTTGCGAGCAATGTAGAAGCTGTGCTCTTTTTCATGCTCGGTCGCATCCAGACCTGGTTATGCTTTCTTCTCCAGATTCAATCAAAATAGACCAGGTTCGGGAATTCGTAAAAACTTTGAGCCTTAAGAAAGTTTTGTCTCCGTTTAAGGTAGGAGTTTTAACCGACGTTGAGAAACTTACCGAAGAAGCCAGTAATTGTCTCCTCAAGACCATCGAGGAACCCCCTGCTGAAAGCGTACTTTTCCTGACCACATCAATGCTGCATGCTCTTTTACCGACTATCATCTCTCGAGTGCAACTGGTAGAGTTTTCTTCTCTTTCGGAAGAAGAGGTCCAAAACTTCCTGGTAGAGAGAAAAAACATGCCGGAGAGAGAGGCCAGAAGAATTGCTTCTCTGGCTGCGGGCAGCATCGGTCGAGCTCTGGAAATTCTTGAGGGTAAAGAAGATTTGTTTCAAGAAGTTTTACGTTTTTGGAAATCCTTTAAGGGTGGAGCGAGTATAGTTTCTTTGGGGCAGTGGTTTGGAGCTATGGACGTAAGAAAAATGATTCGTTTCTTTACTCTTTTAGAGTGGTATTTGAGAGATGTGCTGGTGGCAGTATCGAGTGGTGGTCGGAACGAGGAACTTTTCTTTCAAAAAGAGTGGATGAAAGAAGTTCTGGATGACGCCCAAAACCTGGGGGTATCATTGGTAATGGGGATAATACGCTCTCTGGAAGAACTTGTGGAAGATCTGGCTTCCCACGTTCAGCCGGACATTGCTATTATTGATTTTTTGGGGAAGGTACGAGGTGAGATGAGCAATGCGATGGGGAGTAGGAGTACGGTTTGAGGATAATCCCAAGACATACTATTTTGACACCCGTGGTTTACCTCTGCAGATGGGTGAGAAATGCGTGGTAGAAACGGTGTTGGGATTGGAACTGGGAGAGGTGGTTCGAAAACCGTTTCCAGTGGAAACGGGTGATGAGTTTAAACCGGTAATCCGTAAAGCAGAAGAAATTGACCTTG
This sequence comes from Candidatus Profundicultor aquiphilus, assembly GCA_013314795.1. Taxonomy (GTDB): domain Bacteria; phylum Atribacterota; class Atribacteria; order Atribacterales; family Caldatribacteriaceae; genus Profundicultor; species Profundicultor aquiphilus. The sequence goes on from JABUEZ010000188.1 coordinate 1,946, forward strand.
TGCAATGGCAGATTAACAAAGAGCGCGAAAGAGATGCGTTCCTCGTGGCCAGGTCAATGGTTACCGAGAAGGAATTGCCCATGAAGCTTCTGCGAGCTCACTATACACTTGATCGGGGTAAGCTCATTTTTTATTTTGTTGCTGAGGAACGGATTGATTTTCGACAACTGGTGAAAGACCTGGCTAGTATTTTTCGAACTCGAATTGAGATGCGGCAAATCGGAGTCCGAGACGAAGCCCGGATGTTTGGTGGTTGCGGGATGTGTGGGCGAGAACTCTGTTGCAGTACTTTTCTCTTTGACTTTGATCCCATTTCAATCAAAATGGCCAAGGAACAGAATTTGGTTCTGAATTCGGCAAAAATTTCGGGAATGTGCGGCCGTCTCATGTGTTGTTTGTCTTTTGAGTATTATCTCTATCAAAAGTTGCTCTATAAATTACCCCGAAAGGAGAGTAAAATTTTAACTCCTTTTGGTCTGGCAAAGGTGGTCGAGGTCAACGTTTTTAAGGATAGTATCAGCTTACGCTTAGAGGATGGAAGAGAGATCGAAATTAACGAAGAAGAATATGATCGCTACTTTCTATAGATTGGGGAACTTTCTGGCAGGGTAAAGATAAATTTCTACGGAAGGTGAGGTCAGGTGATGCACGACGAAGCGAAAGCTTTAAGGCTGTCGGTAGAAAAGGAAAATCTGTGGTTTGAACAAAAAATCAAGGAATCCGAGCGGAGTCTTTTGCGGTTCGCCCTGCATCTTACCGGAAGTATGGAAAAATCCGAAGATTTAGTTCAGGAAGCCCTTTTGCGGGCTTTTCAGTACCGTCATAGTTACGATCCTTCCCGTTCTTTTGAAAACTGGGTGTATGCAATTCTTCTCAATGTGTATCGGCAGCAATGCAAAAAAGAGCGTATCCTTCGTTTGGTTCTTCCATGGAAGGCGTCGGACGAGGACGAAGAAGAACGAGTATGGGATTCTCTGGAATGGGAAGGAGACGGTCCGGAAAAGGTGGTGTTAAAAAAGCAAATTCTTGGAGATCTTTACGCTGTCATTGATAAGTTACCCTTGAAGATGAAGGAAGTCATTGTTCTCTGTGACATGATGGATCACTCCTATGAAGAGGCCAGTGAGATTCTTGGTTGTCCCATTGGAACGGTTCGTTCTCGTCTTCACCGAGCTCGAAAACAAGTAAAGGAAATGCTGGAGGAAATGTATGGTGAAGAGATTCTCTCTTTATGGGAATAACCGTGTGGACTGTGAAGAGGTAAGGAAGAAACTCTCTCTCTATATCGATGAGGAAGTTTTACCTGAGGAAGAGCAAGCTATTGAGGCCCATCTTTTGCAGTGCCTTCCCTGCCAGCGCGAAATGAAAAAGTTGCTGGTAATTAAAAAGTTGGTCCGTACCATGGGCCGGTCTCTGGAGGTCAGTTTGTCAAAAAGAGCGATCCCGGATTTGTGGATGACCAAAAGAAAGATGTATTTCCGGAAATTTGCCCTGATTTTCCTCATTTCGGCTGTAACTCTGGCGTCCTGGCTGGTGTTTACCTACTGGCAGGGATTACAGGAAGGAACGATTTTACAGCAGGAAATTACCCCGGTATCAACCTTAACTGACTTCGGTTCTCAATTGAGAAGAGTTCCTGATTCGGGGTTACACGATCATTTTATCCGCGTTGTGGAATTCACTCTTGATAGATAAGAAGGGATTAAGAGTGAAGAAATTCCTGGTATTCGTGTTTCTGGTATTCCTGTGCTGGAACGCCTATGCTCGGTTGAGTTTTGCCAAGATTCTCAGTCCCGAGGAGGCCTTTCCGCTTTTACAGAGAATGGTGGAAAAGATAACGCATCAGAGTTACTGGGGAGTCTGGGAAGTCACAGATCATTTCCAGCAGGAACGTAAGTTTTACGAGATCCTTTCTCTGAAAAATATTGGTTTTGGGTGGAAAGAACTGGGTGCAGAAGACTTCTTTTGGGTAAAGGTGGGAAATTATCGCTACCTTTTTGACCTCCTCTCTGGGGAAATGCAGAGTGTTCACCCCTTCTACAATCTCCCGTTTCTTCCTTTTGAAGAAGATGATCTGGAACTGGTTCTTCAGAATTATCTGGTTTATTTTCAGGATAACCGGCTTTCGCTTTTTTCTCGTCATACCGGAGAGGTTGTTCGTTCCTTCATTTTGGATGAGGAGGGTTTTCTCGTTTCCCAGATGGCGTACGTTTCTGGAGGAAAAGCTCGGGAAGAAGGTCGTTTCGTCTACCTTGACTTCTCTCCTGATTACCGTCGCCTTGCTCCGTACCTGGAGCTTATGGAAAAGTGTCCGCTGGAAAAAGCCGCCGAAGAACTCTCTGTAACTGAGCGAAAGGAAATTTTCTTCCCGCGTCTTGTGCCACCGGGATTTAAGTTGAAGAGGACCTATATTGCCAGGAGTGGTGGAAAAGAGTTCTATCACCTGATCTATAGCGATGGATTGCAATATTTCACGATTTCCCAGAGTGTATATCCCAGGATGTTTTCTCGTTCCTTCGATTTTCGCCCGGTTTTTG
>JABUEZ010000189.1 GCA_013314795.1 Candidatus Profundicultor aquiphilus
CTCCATATTTTTCCATGGCCTCGTGATAGCGAAGAACCGGAAAGGGGGTTTCCACACTACGCCCCAGGACTTGCTCAAAAAGACAGGCAATCATATTCTCGGTAAGACGCATCACGTCAAGCGCATCCACAAAGGACATTTCAATGTCGATCTGGGTGAACTCAGGCTGTCGATCGGAGCGCAGGTCTTCATCGCGGAAGCACCGGACAATCTGGAAATAGCGGTCAAGGCCGGCAATCATGAGCATCTGTTTGAAAAGCTGAGGAGACTGAGGAAGAGCATAAAACTCGCCCGGATTCAGGCGGCTGGGAACCAGAAAATCCCTGGCACCTTCGGGAGTGCTTTTGGTAAGGAAAGGCGTTTCCACTTCCACAAACCCTTCTCCGCTCAGATAACGACGTACGCTCTGCGCAGCCCGATGGCGGAGAATGATATTTTCCCGCATTTTCTGGCGTCGTAAATCAAGGTATCGGTACTGAAGACGAAGCGCTTCGTCAATCTCTTTTTTCCCATCAATTTCAAAAGGGGGAAGTTCGGAAGGAGAGAGAATCTTGAGTGCTTTCACCTCCACCTCAATTTCCCCAGTGGGAATTTTGGGGTTGACGAGTCCTTCTGGCCTTGCCCGCACTGTGCCCTTGATCTGAATGACATATTCCGGCCTGAGCTTCAAAGACTCAGCATAGATTTCTCCACCCTTTGAGTCCAGAACGATCTGTGTAATCCCAAATCGATCTCTGAGGTCGACGAAAACGATGCCTCCATGGTCTCTAATCCGGTTGACCCAGCCAGCTAAAGTAACCTCTCTACCGATGTGTTCTTTACGCAACTCACCGCAGGTATGTGTTCTCAGCACCGGAAATCTCCTCCTGTAATTTTTTCAAAAGTCCTTCCTGAGAAAGAGAAATCTGTTCCCCCGAGATCATATCCTTGAGAAGGAAAACGGATTTCTGGATTTCCTCCTCGCCAAGGATAACCACCCAGCGAATCCCCATCTTTTGCGCTCTCTTCAGGTGGTATTTGAGGGTTTTATCGGCAAAATCTGTATAGAAAGGAATCCCGTGTTGCAACAAAACCCTGCTCAAAACGAGAAGATACCTCTCGCCCTCTTTACCGAGAGGAGCAAGATACACCCCCGAACGCTCTGAAGAAGTTTCTGTCTCTTCTTTCTGAAGGAGCAGGACAATTCTCTCCATGCCGGCGGCGAACCCCACTCCTGGCACCCTTTGCCCTCCCAGGGCCTGGGAGAGATTGTCGTATCTCCCCCCACCTCCTACAGCGTCCTGGGCACCCAGTTCTCCGGTTTTTACCTCAAAAGCAGTTCTCGTATAATAATCAAGCCCCCGCACCAGATGAGGGTTGATGACGAAAGGGATACCCAGGGCAGTGAGGGTTTGAAGGAGTTCCGCCTGATGCTTCTTACAATCTTCACAGAGAAAATCCTGTAAGTTGGGAAAAGCGGTCGACCGCAGAACCGTCTGGCAAGTTTCAACTTTACAGTCTAAAATTCTCAGGGGATTTCGCTCCAACCGGTCTTTGCAGTTGGAACAGAGTTCCTCGCTCCGATCCCGAAAGAAATTTTTCAGCGCCTCGATGTAACCTGGTTTACAGTGGTTGCATCCCAAACTGTTGATTTCCAGGGAAAGCCTTTTCAGGCCCAATTCTTCGTATATCGTCCAGGCAATGAGAATAATTTCGGCATCACAGGCCGGACTTTCAAAACCGATTGCCTCAAAGCCAAACTGGTGAAATTGCCTCATTCTCCCCGCCTGAGGCCGCTCATAGCGGAACATCGGTCCGAGGTAAAACCACTTCACCCGTGGTTCGTGTACTGCAAACCCCTGCTCGAGGTATGCCCGCATTACCGGTGCAGTTCCTTCCGGCCGAAGAGTGAGGCTTCTCCCTCCCTTGTCCAGAAAGGTATACATCTCTTTCTGTACGATATCGGTTCCTTCTCCCACCCCTCGAGCAAAAAGCTCAGTACTTTCGAATATCGGGGTACGAATTTCCTGATATCCGAAAAGCTGAGCCACGCTGTATACCGTTTCTTCGATTCTCCTCCAGAGATGAATTTCACGACCCAAAATATCTCTTGTGCCCTTTGGAACTTTCAATTGAGACATCGCTTCCTTCTGTCCTCCCAGTCTTCAGAGTATTTCCACTTCCTCCACGGTTTCTATCTCCCGAAGTACAGAAATCAACTGCATCATGGTCTGCGAAGGGGGCAAAGCAACTTGCAATGTGCAGTCCATACGCTCTCCTTTTTCTTCCCGAAGCTTTATTTTTTCAATATTAACGCCCAGCTCGCCTAATCTTGTTCCGATTTGACCCAGCACACCCGGCTGGTTCAGAATGGAAAGCCGAAGCACCAGGGCTCCTTTTTTGACAAATCTCTTTTCAAGATATTCCAAAAGCCAGAGCGTCACAAAGATAAGACCGGTACTGACAAAGCCAGCAAAATATAACCCTGAACCCAGAGCAATACCAATCCCGCTCACAGCCCAGAGGCTGGCCGCCGTGGTAAGACCGGTCACAGATGGACCATATCGGAAGATGGTTCCCGCTCCCAGGAATCCAATACCGCTTACAATCTGAGCGGTAATGCGAGCCGGGTCAGAGCCCATCTTTCCAAAGGCGAATATAGAAATAAGGGTAATAAGAGCCGAACCAACGCAAACTAGAATGTGCGTCCGAAGGCCCGCCGGTTTCTCGGCCAGTTCTCTCTGCCACCCAATGAGTCCACCGGCAAGAAAGGCAGCAAGAAGTCTTACGACAAAATGGATATTCTCACCAGCTAAAAGGCTAATCTCCATCGATAATCCTTACCTCACCATCCCCTGCCTTTTCAATGAACTTCTCGATATCTCGCATGTGCGGAAGGGCGCTCTGAGCGCCGATTCTGGTACAGGCAATTGCTCCTGCAGTATTGGCCAGCTTCAGCGCCTCAAGCCAGCTTTTACCCATTCCAATCCCCATCACAAGGCCAGCATTGAAGGCATCCCCAGCAGCAGTGGTATCCTCCACCTTGATTGCTCGCGGGGGAAGGTACACAAATCTCCCGTCTTCAGAAGTGGCCATGGCTCCCTGCTCTCCCAGGGTAATCACCGCCCGCGCTTTACACCGTCTCCCGAGGGCTCTGATGGCTTCCCTGGCTTTTTCAAGAGAGGTAATCTCTACTCCACTCAAAACTTCCGCTTCATATTTATTTGGAGTAATTATATCATCTGACGATAAAATTTCTATGGGAAAAGGCTGCGCCGGCGCCGGATTGAGCACCACCCGCACTCCGTACTGGTGAGCATTCTCGATCGATTTCCATACCACTTCTTTCGGAATCTCCAGTTGCAAGAGAAGAAAATCGGAGGATTTAAAGAGCTCCTTTGCTCCATCAATGTCCTCCACTGATAGTTCCATGTTGGCTCCGGGAGCAACGAGAATCCGATTTTCACCCTTTTCATCCACGAAGATGAAGGCCAGTCCTGTGTGGGTCAGCGGCTTCCGGGTGACAAAATGAAAGTCCACGTTTTCCTGTTCGAGATTGAGGAGTAAACGGTCCCCAAATTCGTCATCTCCCACTTTACCAATCATGCTTACCCACGCTCCAAGACGCGCACAGGCGATGGCCTGGTTATTTCCTTTCCCTCCAGGAAACATGGAAAAACCCCTGGCAAAGAGATTTTCACCACTTTCAGGCATCCGGTCAATTTTTAAAACCATGTCCAGGTTCAGACTTCCTATAACCAGGATTCGAGGCTTCTTCAAAAGTGACACCTCCCCTACTGAGACACTTTTACGGCAACTACTATTATAGTCTTCTCAGGTGATATCACCAAAATTCCTTTGTTGCAAATCCACATCGGTAAGGTAGAATGAAATAGATTCGAACTTTTTGGGGGAAGGTGAGAACATGATCCCAATACACACTGCCCTGGTGAGTGTTTCTGACAAAAGTAATTTGGACAAATTAGCCTATTTTTTAAAGGAGAAAGGTGTCAGGATCATCGCCACTGGAGGTACAGCGCAATTCATCCGTAATCTGGGAGTGGAGGTACAGGAAGTATCCGATTTAACCGGCTTCCCAGAAATTTTAGGAGGACGGGTTAAAACCCTGCACCCGGTCATCGAAGGAGGAATTCTGGCCCGGCGAAGTCTCCCCTCGGATATGGCGGATCTTGCCAGACACCACATCCAGCCTATCGACCTTGTGGTATGTAATCTCTACCCCTTTGAAAAAATGATAGAGAGCGAAGAAAAAGACCTTTCCAAGGTGGTGGAAGAAATCGATATCGGAGGCATCACGCTCCTGCGCGCTTCCGCTAAAAACCACCGCTACGTGGTTATTGTTTCTTCTCCCACCCAGTATCAGGAATTGATGGAAGAAATGGGGAGGAATAATGGTGCCTTTCCAGAAGAAAAGTCCCTCCAGTGGGCCATTGAAGCATTCTGGAAGAGTTCGCTCTACGACTCCCACA
>JABUEZ010000190.1 GCA_013314795.1 Candidatus Profundicultor aquiphilus
GGTTCTGCTGCGGATCCTCCAGATTGGCAACCTCATATCCGGAACAAAGAACGGAGGGAAGCTCTGGCCAACCGCTTTAGAGGCCCAGACGATCCTCTGAAAATAGTCCTTGTCCGTGATATGTGGCTCACCGGGTTTGACGCGCCACCACTCCACACCATGTACATCGATAAACCCCTACGTGGGCACACCCTCATGCAGACCATCGCCCGGGTAAACCGGGTTTTTCGGGATAAACCCGGTGGCCTCATCGTGGATTATCTGGGAATCGCTCAGGAACTCAAAGAAGCTATGGTTACCTACACGGTAAACCATGGACGGGGGGAGATTACCATTTCCCAGGATGAGGCCGTGGCCATCATGCTCGAAAAGTACGAAATCTGTTGCAGCTTCTTCCACGGTTTTGATTGGTCCTCCTGGAAAAGTGGCACCTCCGAGGAGCGCCTGAAGCTTCTCCCCGATGCCCAGGAACACGTCCTGGGCTTACCGGATGGCAAGAATCGCTTTCTTGTAGCCGTCAATGAACTCTCCAAGGCCTTTGCTCTGGCTGTACCCCACGAAGAAGCGCTCCGCATCCGGGATGATGTGGCCTTCTTCCAGACAGTGCGAGTCGCTCTCATGAAGCTCACACCTGGAGATGGGGATAAAAAGCCTGAAGTCGATATCGAACACGCCATCCGTCAAATTGTTTCCCGGGCCATCGTCCCGGAAGGAGTCGTGGATCTCTTCGAAATCGCCGGCCTCAGGAAACCAGATATTTCAGTCCTTTCTGAGGAGTTTCTTGCCGAAGTAGAGGGAATTCCCCAGAAAAACCTGGCCGTAGAACTCCTGCGTAAGCTCATTAACGGGGAAATCAAGGTCCGCCAGCGAAAGAACCTCACCCAGTACCGCCGCTTTTCCGAAATGCTTGAAGCCACCATCCGGCGCTACCACAACCGGGCTATTGAAGCTGTGGAAGTGATTGAGGAACTCATACGGCTTGCTAAGGAAATACGAGAGGCCAATCGCCGCGGTGAAAAGCTCGGCCTTTCTGAAGAAGAGCTCGCCTTTTATGATGCCTTGGGGACCAACGACAGTGCTGTCCAGGCTCTTGGAGAACCCGTCTTGCGCCAAATCGCTCAGGAATTAGTCCGCGCTGTTCGGGAAAACGTCACCGTAGACTGGACCATCCGGGAAAGCGCCCGGGCCAACCTCCGGGTGGTGGTAAAACGTATCCTCCGGAAATACGGTTATCCACCAGACAAGCAGGAAACCGCCACCCAGACTGTTATCGAACAAGCTGAAGTGCTGTCAGAAGAGTAGGACCACGGCGGCCGTTCTCGGAGAATGACTTTTGTCACCGTGGACTTTATGACGAATAGGTTTACCCTAAGGAGGGAAGAGAATGCGGCAGTGGTTACTTGTCCTTGTGGCGTTGGTTGTGGTAAGCGTTTTCACCGCGCCGTCCATGGCCAAAACGTATATCTCGGATCTTTGTGTGAACCCCGAGGTTGACTTTAAGAGTTTCCGCCGTTTTGTCCTTTACGAGGGAGAAAAGGAAGGGGCAGAAGCGATCTTTCTGAAGGAAATTCTTCAGGGCATAAAGGAAACGCTTATCCGGAAAGGATATGAATATGGCGGTAATACCGCGAATAGGGAAAATAATACCGCTGATTTTGTTGTCTCGGTAGCCTTCTCCATCCATGAGGAAGAGATCTACATCCCCCCGAAGACGGTTTTAATTCCTCAATTTAATCCCGGCCGAATATACTCCACCTCGGGAAGTATTCATTCTTATCTCTCAGGGGACTGGTATCATTTCGACATGACAACGACAGAAAGTGGACAATGGACCACCGTTCCTGTAACTCGACCTGGGAGGTATGAAACTTTCCAGGTACCCGAGGTTTTTATTCAGGTTTATAGTCATAGAAGCGAAAAACCAGTTCTACTTTTTGAAGGGAAGGCTTACAAGCTCATCAAAAGAATGAAAAAGCCTCAGGAATCCCTAAAGTCGGCAGCAAAAGACCTCATGGAAGAATTTCCCACCAAAAAAGTAAAAACTGAGCCATCCAGAAAGAAGAAAAAATAGGTGGCGCAATGAATTGGGAAGCCATTACTCGAGTGATCGCCATTTATGGAGCGTTCCTTTCTACCTTTACCCTGGTCTGGCAGATACGCCGTGACAGACCAAAACTCAGGGTGCGCTTTTCTCCACAACCCATCGACCCGGTGATGCCGGTGAAACTCGGGTTCAATCCTCAAGGGCTTTACTTTTTAGAGGGACTCAACCCGGGAGGAAGGGATATCGTGGTGAACAATTTTGGTGTCACTTTTCCAAAAAGATTTCAAAAGCGAATCCACATGCCCGATAAACTTTTCCTCCTCCTCGAACCCCGGGATGTTTCCTGGCCCCTGATTCTTGCACCCTGGGGAAAAATCTCCTTTGGAGTGCCTTTAAACGCCCTTCAGGATATGATTACCTACCTCCCAGTAAAGAAAACGAGGGTGCGAGGATTTTTTTGAAGACAGCCTTGGGCGGAAATATTTCAGTCGCCCTGTCGTCATCAGGAAAGGCGATGAAGGTGATGAAGCGAAACATTCTGCATGTGGTGCCACATGAGAAAAAGGGATGGCGTATCAACATGCCCGAAAAGGGGGATAAAATTTTTGCCACAAAGAAAGAGGCCGTCAAAGAAGCCATAAGTATTGCCAGAACCAGTCAACCCAGCCAGCTTGTCATCCATGGAAGGGATGGAAAAATCCAGGAAGAGCGGACCTATGGTCGCGATCCCTACCCACCCAGAGGATAAAAAGGAGGGACGAGAATGCTGCCTCGCGATGTTTCCAAAGTAACCATGGAAGACCTCCAGAGACTTATAGAAGCCCGGGTCCCCGAAGGGCAGACGATGGAATATAAGGTAAGCATTGAATTAAATAGGGACAGCACCAAGGAGGAGTTTCTCTGCGATATTTCTTCTTTTGCCAATACGGCTGGAGGGTGGATTATCTTTGGCATTCAGGAAGAGAACACTTGTCCGGTCGATATCCCCGGGGTTCAAGTTGATAACCTGGACTCCCTGCGCCAGACGATAGATAACCTTCTGCGGGACGGCTTTGAGCCAAGAATCCCGGGCGTCTCCATTGGGAGTGTACGTGTTTCCGGGACAGAGGAAAGATACGCCATCGTTCTGTACATCCCTAAAAGCTATTGCGGGCCCCACATGGTTACTTTCAAAGGAAACCGCAAGTTCTATGCTCGAAACAACAGCGGTAAATACCCGATGTCTGTTGACGAACTCCGCCTGGCTTTTGTTTTTTCTGAAGCCTTTGCCGAAAAAGCCAGGGCATTCAGGAAGGAACGCATCGCAACAATTTTCGCCGACGAAGCCCCCCTGCCACTTCTTGATTCTCCACCTTTCTGGTTCATTATGCACCTTATCCCTTACGGCGCTTTCTCTCCGGGCAGAAACTATAATGCCGAACAACTCCAGAATCTCGCTCGCTCCTGCTCCTTAGAACCATTCTATTCTTCGGGGTGGAATGAATCCTTCAACGCCGACGGTTTCCTTCTTTATTCTCAAGCTCAGGGCAAAGTCTATTCTTATCTCCAGCTTTTCCGCAACGGTATCATAGAAGCTGTAACCAAAGCTTTTTGCCATGTTCAGAAACTCTGCATCTTCATTGATACCCTTGAATATGCAGTCTTGGAGAAATTCCCGAAATGCTGCTCGTTCCTCCAACAACTTGGTGTCGAGCCCCCAATTGCCGTCTTCCTCACTTTCTTTGGTATCCGGGGATACAGATTGGCCCGTCTCGAGATACCTTATTCCACATTGGAACTCCTCGGGGATAACCCCTTCCCTCGTGACGTACTCTTTGTCCCAGAAATCGTCCTCGAAAAATACGAAAACCTCTCTCCCAGCGATCTTGACGCCTTTTTCAAACCATCCTTTGACATCATATGGAACGCCTTTGGCTTCCCAAAATCACGGAATTATGATGAAAATGGTAAACGAATAAGAAGGGGGAAGTAGCTCAGTATTTTCGCGCCCCCCTCACCCCCTTTCCATTCTGTCCACCGGCGAGTACCGGAGCATGCTTTCCTGGATGTGCTTCCCCGACATGTGCACGTAGATCATGCAGGTCTCGATGTTGGCATGCCCCAGGATCCTCTGCAGGGTAAAGACGTCCCCGCCGTTGCGGACAAAATTGGTAGCAAAGGTGTGCCTCAGGGTGTGGGGACTACACCTTACCCCTTCAATCCCGGCTTTCTTACTCAGGCGCCGGAGGATTTGCTCCACCCCTCGTTTTTTGAGCGGCCTCCCATCCCGGGTAACGAACACCCGGTCCTCGTAGGGGAAAAACCCCCGCATCTTCAGCCACCGGCTCATTTCCTTCTTCAGGGTCTTGCCCATGTAGACTTCTCGTTCTTTTTCTCCCTTTCCCACCACGGTAATGGAACCCCGAGCAAGGT
>JABUEZ010000191.1 GCA_013314795.1 Candidatus Profundicultor aquiphilus
TTCAAGCTCCATAACAACTCCTGCAATGGGCACCGGCGGCATTATTTCCATAACAAGAACCTTATCAATACCACAGGTCTTCACCTGGAAGTCATCGAAATAAAGGTCCATCCCTTCTTGCAGGGTATAAGTTACCGACCCTCCTTCTTCGCGCGTCAAACGCAGCCATATCTGATTCTCCGTCACCACAAAATCCTGGGGAAATCCCTTGGTTGGTTCTAATTCCCCCCGTGCCGTTCTCCTGGGCAAAATCACTACCTGTCCATGATGCCGATCAAACACCGGCTCACCCAAACAGTTCAAGACTCGAACACGGATGTCCATCTTTCGTTGATCAGGTTCAGGGGAAACATACTCTCTCGTTAATGCAAACACCATCTTCGGCCCCCTGGGCGGTACCCGGTGAGTCTTCTCAAACTCTTCAATCAACCCGGCAAGAGATCCATATCGATCGATATTCCGCTCAATGGTTCGAAATACATCTGGTTCGTCCTGAATAACTGCCGTTTTTAAAACCCCACCTGATATGCCACAAGGGTCTCTCTGCACCAATTTTGAACTCATGAAAAAGGCTACATACTCCCCCTCAAGAACTCCACCCGCCTCGATATCCTCTCCCGCTGCAATTAAACTCAGAGTATACGAAAATACATACTCCGCTTGAGCTTCTTCATCAACCAATTCTATTCCCGGAGAATTCTCCCGTAATTCAGCCAGAACCGTTGATCGTATCTGCTCCAGCACCGACTCCACCGGTTGGTGGGGATACTGGCTTTGCAAGTGTTTCACAAAATCATCCCGATCCACAATTTCTCCCCGAACCAAAACCTTTGGTGGGGAACACATATTCTCTTGAGGATACCCCCTCTGGGCCAACCACCCTAACCATACCAGTACCAGAAAAAGCAGGAAAAGTTCTTTCCTTCCCCTCACAGCACTCCCCCCTTAAGGAATTGTAAACCCCTCCCGCAGGAGATGAGATGGGGCAACATAAACCCCTACAAAATATGATAATTTGCAGTGGTAATTTTTTCTTCCCGTAGCCGTAAAAAGCTGTAGCAAACACTTTCTCTCAGAATGGAAACCGCTTCAAGCCAACAAGAATCCGTGGAACATTTTCTCCCGTATTGCTACAGCTCCCCCATCGTCGAAATGGGCACTACAGAAGTATCTGAATACATGTTTTTTCCACGTTGCTGTAGAACTGCTGTAGGAAACGCTTTTCTCCAGAGGTGATACGCCGAAAACCTTGAAAATACTGGTCGGGGCGAGCCGACTTGAACGGCCGACCCCCTGCTCCCAAGGCAGGTGCGCTAACCAGGCTGCGCTACGCCCCGACGGAAGAGATTATACCAGGAGTGCTTTGAAAGTGACAAGATAACAAGCCCAAAAAAACACCTAAGGGAGGCCAGATCGCTCTGACCTCCCTTAGGTGCAAGGAGGGGAAAGACTTCTATTGATTTAAGGAGGTGCTAGTGGGGTACTCCTGTTATTCACATGTCAAACTTCAAGAAGAATTATATAAGAATCTTCTGCAAAGTCAAGCATGCTAAAACACGAAAAATAAAAAATATTTTTCCTCAATGGGTCACAGGGACAATGGCCCCCATAGATTCTCTCTGATCCATAAAACGGCGATAGATGGTCCTGGCCTTTTCCAGGGTGAAACTCTGGAGAATCTGGTCATAACGCAGTGGAAATTCCCATCCCAATCCAACTGTTTCGCAAAAGGAAAGAAGGGAAGAAAGCGAAGAAACGGTCTCAAAATGTTGCAAAAAGGTTCCCCGAGTGTAATTTTTGGCTTCTTCAAACTCTTCTTCCTCCATGTTGATAAGATTCCGGAATTCCTCGCGCAAGAGGGAAATCACAGCGTCAAAATAGGCAAAAGGGAAACTGCAGAAAGCGCAGAGGAAAGACGGACCAAGAAGCGGGAAATAAAAGGAACCAACCTGGTAACTGAGGCCACGCTCTTCACGAATTTTGAGGAAGAGTCTCGAGTACATCCCCCCTCCCAGGGCGTTATTGAGAACTTCAAAGGCTATACGTTCTTCGACTTCGAGCAGTCCCGGAGCTCTGAAGCCAAGAACTACCCAGGCATCCCGAACTTCCCGACGATCCACAATTTTTAAAGAAGCCGGGAAAAAACTTTCTCTAAAGGGGCTGACTTTTTCCCTGGGAATCACGTTTCCCAGTTCGTCTTCGAAAATTTTCTTCACTGTCTCCACCTGGAAATTACCGACCACAGCGATAACCATATTATTGGGAACAAAAATTCGTCCGTACCAGTGCCAGATCTTTTCTTCGTCGAGGTTCTGCAACGTTGATTCTTCTCCCAGGGTAGGAAAGGCATAGGGATGTCTTCCAAAAAAGGCCTTTCGAAAGCGGAAAATCGCCGCCTTAAGGGGATCGTCATCGAGGGAATGCAGGAGGGAAATGAGAAATTTTTTTTCTTTCTCAATCTCTTCTTTTCGAAAAGCGGGAGTTTTGATCACCTCAAAGAATATCTTCAAGATTTCCCGATGGTTTTCGGCAGGACCATCAATGGCCACTCGTCCGGTAAAATAGTTCGAAGAACTGTGAATATAAGCTCCCAGCCGTTCCACAGCCTGACTGAGCTCGGTAGCATCACGCTTTTTGGTTCCCTTGAGGATTACTTCCTGCATCAAAGCCGAAATCCCCCGGTCTTTCTCACCTTCAAAGAGATTGCCAAGGTTGAGGCAAAGGTTGACTGAAAACAGAGCGCTCTCTGGAAGGGGAAGGAAAAGCAGTACCAACCCATTTTTCAAGGCAACTTTTTCAACTCGTTTGATGACTTCTGGCATTGTTATTCACCCGGACCAATGAGGATAGAAGTGGCCCGCTCCATGTCAAAGTATTTTCTGGCTACTTCAAGAAGGTGCGACCGTTCCAGGCGTTCCAAATGTAAAAGGAACTGGAGGGGATGATCCACATTATCAATCACATCGAAGCGTCCCAAAAGCTCGGCACTCCCCAGGGTAGTCTCCACAGCGTTAAAGAAGCTACTCTTGAGAAGGTTTCTGGCCCGTTCCAGCTCCTCTTCGGTGGGCGGTTCCCGAAACAAGCGCTCCAGCTCTTGTTGAATTGCCTCTTCAATCCTTTCTCGATTGCCCTGCGAAAAGGTGTAGAACACGGTAAATATTCCCGCTTTTTCATAGTAGGAATACGCCGTGTGAATGGTATCCACAAGACTCTGGTTCTCCCGCAGAGAAATATTCAATCTGGAACCGGCACCGTCACCGAGTATGACTGAAAGAAGCCTGAGAACGTTAAAATCATCGCTCTTGATTCCACCACAGAGAAATCCGATGGCTCCATAGTTCCGACAGACATCCATCCGACACTCCACAATCTGGCGGATGGGAATGGGAAAGGGAGGAAAGAACGAAAGGTCGAACTCCCAGGAAAACGGTAAATGACCCACCATTTCTTCCCCGAAAGCAAAAAGCTCGTTCTCTTCAAGGTTACCGCTTACCACGCAGGTTACGTTTGCAAGATAATAGAAGCGTTTCTGGTGCTCAAGAAGGTCCTCCCGAGTAAGGCCTTTGACCGTTTCTTCTTTTCCCAGAATAGGCATTCCGTAAGGAGTGCCCCCAAAGACTCGCTGATGGAGAAGGTGAGTCAGCCGTTCCTCCGGATCATCTTCATCCAGGTGAATCTCCTGAATAATCACCATCTTTTCCCGCTCAATGTCTTTGGGATCAAAAAGTGGTCGGAAAAGGAGTTCTATCCCCAGAGAAAAGGCTTCTTTCCAGTATTCTCCTGGAACTACCAGATAAAAATCTGTGGTATCAAGGGAAGTTCCGGCGTTGAGGTTCCCTCCCAGAGCCTGAACCCGGCGAGAAAGAAGGTTACCCGGAAAATTAATTGTTCCCTTAAAAACCATATGCTCAAAGAAGTGGGAAAGACCGTTTTTTTCGGGTTTTTCATCCCGTACGCCCACTCGAACCCAGAAATCAACAGCCACAAGCGGTGAACGCATCTTCCGGTAAATCATCCGGAATCCTGAAGGAAAAACTTTTTTCGTATAGTGCAAACCAACCATGCCAATACCTTATCCTTGGAATTTGCCAAACAAAGGAGAGGGATACCCCTCTCCTTTGTTATTTAGACCCACCAGGCCTGACCAACTTTCTCTTTAATCAGAACAGATTTCAAGAAGGCCACCGCCTTCTCAAAACCCTCTCGAGCTGACATCAAAGAGTCTTCGTGTTCGATGGAAAGTACCCCATCGTATCCGATAAGACGCAGTGTGCTGACAAAATCCTTCCAGAACTGAAAATCATGCCCATACCCTACCGTGCGGAAAAGCCAGGACCGCTTTGATTCCTCCGTGTAAGGTTTGGTATCGAGGTTTCCATTCACAGGACTGTTGAAGGGATCGATTTTGGTGTCTTTGGCATGAACGTGATAAATGGCCCCC
>JABUEZ010000192.1 GCA_013314795.1 Candidatus Profundicultor aquiphilus
TATAAGTGATGATCAGGTCCGGAGGGCATTTTACCACACGTTTTCAGTTTTTACTCTAAACTTTTACCCGCACACTCTGAATCGATGGTTTTTCATCTACTGAACTTGTCTCAGGATCCCAATTAAAATGTTGGACTCGGTTCAACGTGACGCATTTCGACCGTCGCCCTGAATGCTCGTTTCAGGGTTTCCCTCCTCTCATATTGCCATGGCTTATCTTGGAGCTTCATCGGCCAGATAACCTGTTACTGAGCGTTTTTATCACGATCGTTCTGGTGTTTCATTGTCTCGACACTCCTGGTATCTCAGAAGCGTTTCCATAAGATTCCGGCGTAATTTTAAAGATGGCTGTTCCCGAGATTGAAAATGAAAATTGGCAGCGGTCACTCTGGCTTTTCCCGGAAAGCGTTTGCAGTGACAGAAAAGCGAAAAATTGAGTGTTTCTATTCGGATAGCTTTTCGTCAGAACCGTTGACCCCAGGGAGTCCAGAAGAATTTGAAAGGCTAAGTGGGTTAGGGTAACATAGCGGTGCCTCCACTCGGGGGAAGTCCAAAAGCAGGGTTTAGCTGGGAGGGAGAGGAAAATAGGGTCCAATCTTTTTAGAAAGAAGTGGGGACTACCATGTTCGGGGGCACCCTATTGGTTAGATTTGGACGTACCTTTTTATGGCAGTGATGAAGTCTTCTATGTCTTTTAAGTTTGAACAAATTACGGTGTAAAGTTCTTCGTCGCTGACAAGATTGTAAAGATGAACCAGTCGATTTCTGTATCCTGCCATTTGGACCAGCGTTTTACTTAACGATTCATCGATAATTCCCGCTTCTTTAAGGCCCTGAGCGATTGCCTTATACTCGGTGGCCATATCCATGTATCCAGTTTTTGCTAAGATGTGGCGACCGATATCGAATATAGCTTCTAATGTTCTTCGGAGGAAGCTTTCCCCTGCTGCCGGGTTTCTTTTATCGGAGAGAAACGAAGCTTTATCAAGGGCAGAGAGTTTATAGAGCTCCCTAAGAAAGGAGTCTATAAAACTGAGTCTTTGGGCAATGAACTGTTTGTTGACCATTTAATACTTCTCCAGGACCTCTTCATAGAATTTTTGAAGCACGTATCGAAAATCTGCTGACCTTCGCAGGATCATCATTTCATATTCTTCCCTAAATTGTTCTGATGCGTGGTATATGCATATCCCCTTGAGGGCTTCAGCCTGGAAGACGGAGTGACATTCCTGGAGAAATACCAGATCTAAAGGGTAGGGTGTAAAAAGGTCTTCGAGGTCATTGTATATATCGGCATAGAGTTTGGGTTTTGCGGGTATCGTTTCGATGTTTTTGGGAAAAACCACACCTACGTCGATATCGGCAAGTGGGTCATCGATACGGACATTTTGGTCCTCTAAGATCTTTCGGGCATTTTCTTTTTGGGACCCAAAAAGATAGGCGAGGGCAATATTGTACTTTTGGCAAATCTTTTTGAACTTTTCCATTTTTTTCCTCATAGCCCTATTATAATACGCACAATCTGAAGCTGGTATCTGGAACACCGATATACGCCTGCGCTTTTTGCAGAGAAAGTGAAGTGGCATCCTCCCTCCAGAGAAGGGATAGATCCCTGCTTGCATTTGGTAAAACCATTTTAATGGCCTTCAGGGTGGTAAAAATCGTTTTGGCATGGTTGGCGAGAAACTGTATAACAGAGTGGAGCGTATAGGGGAAGAATGGGGCATGAAGGAGTTTACGGTAGTTATTGAAAAAGATGAAGATAACTGGCTGGTGTCGATGGTACTGGAACTTCCCGGGTGCCATTCGCAGGGGAAAACGATGGACGAGCTTTTGGAAAGAACCAGAGAGGCCATAGGGGTTTACCTTGAAGCACTTGATGAACGGGAGCTGGAACCCCGCATCGAATTTGTGGGCGTGCAGAGGGTGAAGGTTTGAGTCCCGGGTTACCGAGGGTTTCCTGGGGTTCCTGCAGGATAGAGGTTTTGTCGTAGTAAGGGTGAAGGGAAGTCACCATGTACTGCGGAATGCCGTCGGCAAAATGGTGGTCGTTCCTGTCCACGGAAGCGAAATTCTGGGATTGGCCTTGTGAGGAAAATCCCGCACGAAATGGGAATTCCTCTTGCGGATTACCGGAGGTATTTTCTGGACCGACTCTGTCACTTATGGAGTTTTCATGGACTGGTTACCGTTAGAACCCCGAAAACCTGTGCAGGAACCTGCGGTTCTTTTCCCGGCAGGGTTATGTCTTGAAAGGGAGGATTATTCTTTAACCCGGCACCATTGACGCTCATTGGTATTACTGCCATGCCGTCTTTAGTGCCCTTAGAAATTGAGTGAGCGCATGCCCCCGTTGGAAGTCGATACAGCACCGAGAGTATTTCCCCCACGGTTGAGGTGATTTGACCCCAGCCTGGGCCATTTCTGTCAGGAATTTGGCCACTGTGGTATAATGCCGGTATGAATATTGAAAAAGTGCAAATAGTGGATGCCATACGGCATATCCTGGAAGCGAAAAAGGAAATCCCTTTTACCTATATTTTTGGTTCCTTCGTAGACCGGGAAACCTATCGGGACATCGATGTAGCGCTGTACCTGGAAAACCCGAAGGGAGTGGATACCCTCCGGTTTGAACTCGCCCTGGAAGAAGAAATGGATAAAAAATTGCACATCCCCCTTGATGTTCGGGTAATCAATGATGCCCCCCTTGGTTTTGTTTATCATGTGTTGGCCCAAAAAATTCTCGTGCTTGACCGGGATATGGATCGCAGGGCAGGCTTCGAAAGCCTGATCTGGCGAGAGTATTTTGATTTCCGACACCTTTTACAGGAATATCTGGAGGAAATCAAAAATGCCCCAGTTTAATCCCGATATTGTGGCCCGGTTTATTGGTGAGATCCGCAAGGCCCCTGAACCGCTTGAAAACCTTAAGGTAACTTTCCCTGGAATCTTTTCTGGAAAACCCTGATAAAATCGACAGCACCAAGTACAACCTGATTATTGCCATCGAATCGGCCATGGACCTCTGTAACCATCTCATCTCCTACAACGGCTTTCGCTCCCCGCAGGATTACGCCGACACCTTTGAAATCCTCAAGGAACAGGGAATATTCGACGAATTTCTCACTCTCCGGCTCAAGGCCATGGCCAGGTTCAGAAATCGCCTGGTGCACCTTTACTGGGAAGTTGATAACCAGACCCTCTACAAAATTTTGCAGGATAACCTGGAAGACTTTGTCCTCTTCCTTAAAAAAATAACCAGTTTCCTTGGTTGATAAAATTTCCCTCCGTTACCTTTCCCGTCACATCGGTGATTATTAATCCAGCATCCCAAAAATCATCGCTCCGGCAGTTTTCAACCGGGGTTCGTGTTTCCCCCCATTTTCATACCCCTGGATGCCCGATAAAAGCTTTCGGGCGTGACGTCCACGCTCGCGTCATCCTGGCAGTATTATGGCCAATTTTGAAGGTTTGCAACCATCGCTTCAATGGGTGATTTCAGAGAGGGAATGTCTTTGCTGGCAACCTTCCAGAGGATTTCCAGATCGATTCCGAAATATTCGTGAATCAATTTGTTTCTCATGGCGGCCATTTTTTTCCAGGGAATACCGGGGTATTGGCTCTGAAGGGATTTGGGAATTTTTGTTGCCGCTTCGCCGATGACCTCGATGCTTCGTACGACCGCATTGATGGTCTTTCTATCTTTCGTAAATGTTTCAAAGTCCATACCTGCGATGAAGTCAGCGATTTCCTGTATGGCCTCGAGAATGTCCTGCAGATAGTCCCGGTAATCCCTTTTGTTCATAGGTATATCACTTCTTTAAGAATATACTCCCCAATCCGCGGTTTGAGGGCTTTTTTGGATACAAGATCTACTTTAATCCCGGTCAGTTTTTCGAGATATTCTTCCAGATCCAAAAACTCAAAAAGGCCCACGGGTTCCCTGAAGGTGACCAGGATATCAAGGTCGCTTCCTTTATTCGCTTCCCCCCGAACATAGGAACCGAATACCCCGATTTCGTCCACTTTAAAACGGCTTTCCAATTCCTCTTTATGCTGCCTGAGAACTTCCAGGATTTCTTTCAGGCTTTTTTGAGGCCGGCCTTTCACGGTCTTTCTCATCTCCTGCTTGTTATATATCTCACTTTCTCCCTTTTTGCAACGCTATACTGATTGGTCCATAAAACGGAAACCCTGAGAATATTCAAACCACAGAATCGTTCCATAATCCTGGTAAAACGCCAGAGGATATAGACTCTATCGGTTTTATCCTCAGGAAAGCCTCTGGGTTTCCCCTTAGAACTTACAACAGTAACCTTTTGAAACCTTTCTCTGAATGCCTTACCCAGGGCTTGTTGCTGAAAAATCTCCATCAGGGGTCATCCCGGCACGTTTTTTAGCCGGGGTTCAGGTTTCGGACCCCCGCTTAAGACCCGTGAG
>JABUEZ010000193.1 GCA_013314795.1 Candidatus Profundicultor aquiphilus
GGGAAGGAAGAGGTGATTTGCTCTCCAGCTTCGGGGCTTTTGGTGACTCTGGATCGCCGTACTTTTTCCGTGCCGGCGGGAATGCCGGTTCATTTTTCTCTTCGGGACGGGAAAGTTTTCTGGAAGGAAAAGAACCTCTCCATTGCCCGCCTGAGTCTGACCTCTCGAGGCAATGAACCGATTTTGTGGGGAAAGCGTCCTTACCGGGGGAAAATGGTTCTGGAGGCAAAAAGGGGTTTGTTATGTCTTCTCAACATGCTTTCAGTTGAGGATTATGTCAAGGGAACCATAAAACTTGAGGCCAGTCCTTCCTGGCCGGAAGAAGCTCTCAAAGCGCAGATTGTCGTTGCTCGGACGTATGCGTTGAAAAATTTGGGAAGGCATAAAGAGGATGGTTTTGACTTCTGTGCTACCGAACACTGTCAGCGTTATGGAGGTATCAACGCTGAAGACCCTCGAACCAACGCTCTGGTAGATGCCACTCGGGGTGTGGTGCTAACCTACGAAGGGAAAATTGCTTCTGTAGTTTATCACTCTGAAAGTGGTGGTTATACCGACAGTGCGCTCAATGTGTGGGGAAAAGATGTGCCATATCTTGTGGCTGTGCCTTCTCCTTGGGAAAAGGATACTCCTCATGCGTTTTGGACGGTGCGCCTGAGTAAAGCTGAAATCGAGACGGCCCTTCGCCGGGCTGGATATTTACCGGGATATCTTCAAGATATTCAGTTTGTTTCCGGTCAGAACGGGAGGATGAAAGAGGTGGTCCTCTTTTCCCGAAACGGGCGGTGGGTTATCCCGGCATCCAAGTTTCGGGAGGCGATCGGTGCCCAAATCCTTCTGAGCACCTACTTCACGGTACGCGAAGAGAAAACAAAAGAAAAACAACCCGCAACTCGTTCTAAGGAGAAGATGAGTGCTAATTCCCGGCCTGTTAGAACGTCGAGCTATAAAGAACTTCTTGAAAAAGAAGACTGGACCCTGGATGACATCATCGCCTTTCTGGAACTTCGAGAGAAAGAGCGAGAAGAGGTGAAAAAGGGAAAAGAGAATCCGGATATTGAGACCACCACGCCGATGGTTTCGCCCCCGCCGGTATTGGAAGAGGAGGGAGCTGGGGAACAGTTTCTCTTTGAGGGTCGTGGTTGGGGACATGGAGTAGGTCTTTCTCAGTGGGGCGCGGTGGGTATGGCACAGGAGGGCTATGACTTTCGGGCCATTCTTTCCCATTATTTTCCCGGATGTGAGCTGAAGCGGGCGGTAGTGAAATGATGGAAACAAACCTTTTTGATTTTTTTCTTCCTCCGGAACTCATTGCTCAGAGACCGGTTACTCCCCGGGATACCTGTCGCATGATGGTTCTGAACCGAAAGAAAAAAACCTGGGAGCACCGCCAGTTCTTTGAGATTGAAGAATACCTTTCTCCGGGGGATATCCTGGTGGTGAATGAGTCGAAGGTGGTTAAGGCTCGTTTCTTTGCTCAGAAAGTTACCGGAGGAAGGGTAGAAATTTTCTTCGTGCGGTTTTTCAAAGGATGGTGGGAGTGTCTGCTTCATCCTTCTTCCCGGGTGCGGACAGGACAGGAGCTCCGCCTTTTAATAAATCCCGAGTACCGATGGGTGGTCCGAGAACGACTGGGGGAAACGTGGTTACTGGAACCTCTTTTTGAGAGTAACGAAGTGTTTTTCGACCAGTTTGGGGAGGTTCCCCTGCCACCTTATATCAGAGAGAAGGGGATTGACCTTGAAGCGTATCAGACCGTCTATGCCCGGGAATGGGGATCGGTAGCAGCACCAACGGCGGGACTTCATTTTACTCCAGAACTTCTGGAAAAACTTAAGGGGAAAGGGATTGCGGTGGTTTCGGTGGTGCTTCACGTGGGTCTGGGGACATTTCGGCCGGTAAAGGTAAAGCAGATTGAGGAACACACCATGCATAAGGAGTGGTTTCGGATCGGTAACGAAGAGGCAAAGCGAATTTTGGAGGCCCGGGAGCGTGGAGGCAAGGTGGTAGCGGTAGGAACCACTGTGGTGCGGGTTCTGGAGACGGTATGGCAGAAACTGGGAACACTTGGGGAGTACGAAGGTGAAACTGATCTTTTCATTTACCCTGGGTTTTGCTTTCAGGTGACCGATGCTCTGGTCACCAATTTTCATCTTCCTCGTTCTACCCTCTTTATGCTCGTGTGTGCCTTTGGAGGGACGGATTTTGTAAAAAAAGCCTATGAAGAAGCAATACAAAGGCAGTACCGTTTTTACAGTTTTGGTGATGCCATGTTTCTGTATTAAAGAAAGGGTGGTTGTGTTGCAGGGACGATTTACGGTGCTTGCGGTCGATCACGAGAGTCAGGCCCGTCTGGGGATTCTCCACACGGCTCACGGGGACGTAGAGACACCGGTCTTCATGCCGGTGGGAACACAGGGTACGGTCAAGGCCATTGCTCCGGATCGTCTGCGAGAAATAGGAGTGCAGATTTTTCTCTGTAATGCCTATCATCTCCATCTTCGACCAGGGGAGGACCTGGTCCGGGAGGCGGGAGGCTTGCACCGTTTTATATCCTGGGATCGAGCTCTTTTGACCGATAGTGGTGGTTTTCAGGTATTCAGTCTCACGGACCTTGTCCGGGTTGACGATGAGGGAGTGACGTTTCGTTCGCACCTCGACGGATCCTTGCATCGCCTGACTCCTCAGGAAGCGGTGCGAATTCAGACGGCTCTGGGAGCAGACGTCATTATGATTCTGGATCAGTGTGTGGGGTTCCCGGCCTCTTCGTATGAGGAACGGGTAGCCACAGAGCGGACCCTCCGCTGGGCAAGATGTGCCCGGGAAGCATTCCAGTCGGAAGAACAGATGCTTTTTGGCATTGTACAGGGAGGAACGAGTCGGGAATTGCGGGAATGGAGTGCTCAGGAAACGGTGCGGATTGGGTTTGATGGGTACGCCATTGGGGGGTTAAGTGTGGGGGAACCCAAACCCCTCATGTATGAAATGATCGAGTGCGTGGAACCCTTTTTGCCTGTAGAGAAACCCCGTTATCTGATGGGGGTGGGGAATCCAGTGAGTATTGTGGAGGGAGTGTGGCGCGGTGTAGACATGTTTGATTGCGTTCTGCCCACTCGTAATGCTCGCAATGCCTGTCTTTTTACCTCGTGGGGGAAGATGAATATTGACCGCCTGGAATTTGCCCGCGATTTTGGCCCGGTAGATCCGGATTGCGGGTGTTACCTCTGCCGGAATTTTTCTCGGGCGTATCTCCGACATCTTTTTAAGGCTGGGGAGATTTTGGCGGCGGAATTGGCCACTATACACAACCTTTATTTTATGGTAAAGTTGATGAAAAGTATTCGTCATGCTTTGCGTGGAGGATACTTTCGGGAATTCCGGGAGGAATTTCTATCTCGATATTCGGAAAATTTTTAAATTTGAAGGGAGGATACACCAGTGAGTTTTTTCACCTCAATTGCCTGGGCTGCTAACCAGACAACTCCTTCAGCACCATCTGGAGCACCAGCAGCCAGTCCCATTGCTTCGTTTCTTCCCCTCATTTTCATCATCCTGATTTTCTACTTTCTGCTTATTGTTCCTCAGCAGCGGAAGCAGAAAAGTCAGCGTGAACTCTGGGCAGGCCTCAAAAAAGGGGACAAAGTGGTTACCATCGGAGGGATTCACGGGGTTATCTCTCAGGTGGAAGAGGATGAAGTGCTCCTTGAAGTGGCCAAGGACGTTCGCATTCGGATTTCCAAAACTGCGGTAGCATCGAAGAAATCCTAAGATGTAGGAGAGGAGGCGCGGTCCCTTGAGGAGGAAGGCGTTACCCTGGAGGTTGTTCGTTACTCTGGCTCTGGTAGTCATATCGATTGTGGTCATTTATCCTTTGGGAAGCAAAATTCGTTTAGGTCTCGATTTAAAAGGTGGGTCCCATATTCTCTTGGAGTGTGTGGATACTCCAGAGGCTCCGGTGGATGATGATGCGGTGAAACGGGTGGTGGAAATTGTCCGTAACCGTATTGACCAACTGGGTGTGGCGGAATCGGTGATTGCCCGTCAGGGAGAGCGACGGGTTCTGGTACAACTTCCGGGAATTACCGATCCCCAGCGGGCGGTGGAACTAATCGGGAAAACGGCCTTGCTCGAGTTTAAGGACGAAAGTGGACAAACACTCCTTACTGGAGCGCATTTGAAGAGTGCGCAGATTCAGTACGACCGTCTGGGGAGGCCCGCAGTGGCCATTTCTTTCGATGCCGAAGGTGCCAAGCTCTTTGCCCAGGCAACGACTGTGAATGTGGGAAAACCCATCGGGATTTACCTGGATGGAAAGTTAATTTCGAATCCGGTGGTTCAGGAGCCCATCCTCAAGGGAGATGCCCAGATCACCGGTCGCTTTACTCTGGAGGAGGCACAGAATCTGGCCATTCTTCTGCGGGCGG
>JABUEZ010000194.1 GCA_013314795.1 Candidatus Profundicultor aquiphilus
CGATTCCTCAGAATCCACGGCTTACTGCACCACAGGTCCCAGCAAACCTTCTTCCTTCATCTCATGAAGCTGATTGGAATTTCTCCACTTCAACCTCATGCTTCAGAGCGAACCTTCTTCTTCCCTTTCGGGAAGAACCGAGAGTTTTCTCTTCCGAGATACCTCTCTTCTCGTTCTGCTCTCCGAATTCCAGTTTCCCAGAACCCGTGGCAAATATAAAGTTACCATAGGGTTAAAAAATTGTCAAGGGGGTTAAAAAATTTTTCAAAGATCCTCCTCAAATTCTTTGCCAAATAAGATACTATGGAGATATAGAGGAAAAGAAGATATTCTTCCCTCTCGACACCGAGGTGATCTCCTAAAATAACCTCTGTTTTCCGGAAGAACCTGCCCAATAGCGGCCATCTTCCGGTGGGCTGCGGTATAGGACTCCCTCAGGATACCGGAAAGGAAAATCAGGTTTTTTCTTTTTCCCTTGCTTTCCCTTTTATCTTGTCTTTTCGAAAACTATCACATCGGGTTGTGGAAATAGCCCTTGGAGCAATGTCTTCTTGATATAGTGAGCATCACCGGGCAATGAGTATATCAAGAAAATAGAACTACGTAATAGACTTGCTTAAAGTCTTGACTTTTGGAGAATAATCTGATAATTTGTTAAAAAACAATTGTTACTATTCTTCCCCGTAGCGTTTGTCTTCCTTGTAATGTTCGAATTCAAAACAGCGTTGAGCGAATGCTTGGGCCAATCTCTCCCCGATGGGGGGATTGAGTTAACTTTACAAGGTAAAGGGGGACAGAGGGTATGAAAAAGTTTGTGATGGTACTTCTGCTTCTGTTGGTGTTAGTGTCGTTGACCTACGCCCAGGATATGCCGTATAAGGGAGTGCGGATCACCGTCGTTCTACGTTCCTTACCCGAAACAGATTTCATCGTTAGCAAGCTGGCAGAATTCAAAATGATGACGGGTATCAACGTTCAGATCGTGACTTATCCAGAACAGCAGCTCCGGGAGCGGGAAGTCATTGACGTGAGTACCGGTGCCGGTGCGTACGATGTGATTGCCATTGATTCGGTGTTCATTCCCGAATTTGCCAAAGCCGGATGGATCACACCCCTTGAACCGTACCTTGACGCATCGTACAACGTAGAAGATATCAGTGCATTTGTGCGGGGACTCCTGT
Organism: Candidatus Profundicultor aquiphilus; assembly: GCA_013314795.1. GTDB lineage: Bacteria > Atribacterota > Atribacteria > Atribacterales > Caldatribacteriaceae > Profundicultor > Profundicultor aquiphilus. The sequence continues at coordinate 1,182 of JABUEZ010000194.1, forward strand.
CCTACGAAGGGAAAATCTATGCTGGTCCGGTTTACAGTGAGGCAACCCAGTTGATGTATCGCAAGGACCTCTTTGAAGAAGCAGGGTTGCAACCTCCTCAGACCATGGAAGAGTACGAAGCGTATGCTAAAAAATTCACCAATCCTCCTGACCTGTTTGGAGTAGCCATGAGAGGATTACGGGGCAACGGAATGAATATTTACATCTGGTCCGAGTGGCTCTGGTCCTACGGTGGGAAGTACTTTGATGAAAATTGGAATCCGGTGTTTAACTCGCCGGAGGGGGTTCTGGCTACCGAGAATTATGCCAAACTCCTGCAGAACTATGGCCCTCCGGGCGTGGCCACCTATGGATGGGACGATGTGCAGAACGCTTTCACTTCGGGTAAAGTGGCAATGATCATTGACGCCACAAACTTCTATACCCGCATTGAGGATCCCACCAAATCCGCCATTGCTGGAAAAATTGGATACGCGGTGGTACCGGCTGGTCCGGCAGGAAGATTCCCAGGGAACTATTCGCTGGGTTTTGCCATCAGCGCGGTAGGAGCCAAAACCGATCAGGAAAAGGGTGCAGCAGCAGAATTTATCAAGTGGGCCACAAGCCAGGATATCGAACTTTCCAAAGCACTGCAGGCCAACATCATCTCTGTGACCCGTGATTCGGTGTTCAACGATCCCGCTTTCCAGGCCAAATTTGGAGGCGACTGGTTGACTTCCACCGTGGAATGCTTCAGAATCACCAATCCAGGGTATCGTCCCTTAATTGAAGAATGGCGGGAAATTGGGGATCGCTTAGGCATAGCGGTGGAGAACGTGATCGCCGGTATTCAGCCTGCCAAAGAAGCCTTGGACGAAGCAGCAGCTTATGCGGCTGAAGTTCTGGTACGGACAGGAAAATTAAAGAAATAAACCAAATGTGTAATTCCAAAAGCACGCGGGAATCTTCCCGCGTGCTGAAAGGATGAACCATGCGCCGAAACGGATTCATGGCTACGCTCAGCGAAAATATATGGCTCATGTTTTTGCCAGCCTTGCTGATTTTGATTCTGGTTACCCTTCCTCCCTTTTTCTACACGATTTATCTCAGTGTTCACGACATCGACATCACCAAACCCTACTTAGGGCGCCATTTCGTTGGCCTTCAAAATTTTATTGCCATCTTCTCCGATAAACGGGCGGTGGGCTCGTTTATCAATACCGGTATCCTCATCGGTGGGATGGTAGCGATTGAATTTTTCCTGGGGCTTTTGCTGGCCCTCGTTATTGATTCCTTCTTCAAAAAAGCCACCTGGCTTATTACCCTGATTATCCTCCCCATGACTTTCCCCCGAGTCGTGGTGGGTTTGGTGTGGCGGATCATGCTCAATCCCATTGTGGGTATTATCAATTATCTTTTAACTCCTTTTGGAGGAGGACCAGTGGACTGGCTGGCACGGCCAGGGTGGGCCATAACGTCTATTATCATGGTGGATGTCTGGCAGTGGACGCCTTTTATGGTGCTCATGCTTCTGGCGGGTTTGCAGAGTCTTCCCAAGGAACCTTTTGATGCCTCCAGAGTAGACGGTGCCGGGGATTTCCACGTTTTCCGTTTCATCACTTTGCCCTTGCTTCAGCCCATTATTGTGGTGGCTATCATTTTTCGGCTCATCGATGCCTTGCGCACCTTTGATATCGTCTATATCCTCACCCGGGGTGGTCCTGGGACTTCAACAGAAACTGTGGATATTTTCGCCTACTATATGGGCATTTCCGAAGCGGGCCGCATTTCGTATGCTGCTTCGGCTTCGCTCATTGTGCTGTATGTTACCGTTATTCTCGTGACCATCTTTTTGAGGTTCAGTCGCCAATGGAGAGAAGAACTCTATTAAAGAAAATTCTGGCCTATATTTTTATCATTTGCACCCTGATAGCGCTCTATTTTCCCGTGTACTGGTTAATTACCATGTCGTTCAAGGTGCGAATTGACATCATGTCCATTCCTCCACGCTGGTTCTTTACACCCACTTTGGCCAATTTTTCCTGGCTTTTCAGCCATTACAGCTTGCAAAACGCAGTGGTGACAAGCATCATCGTAGCGCTCAGTGCCACGTGTATCTCCCTTGCGCTGGGTATTCCCTGTGCCTTTGCCCTGAGCCGTTTTGCCATTCCCAGAAAAAAAGATATCGAATTTTGGATCGCCACAACCCGTATGCTTCCCCCGGTGGCGGTCATCATTCCTTTCTATTTTATCTGGATGAGCCTGCGATTGTTGGATACCCGGACTTCCTTAGTCATAACCTACCTGGTGATTAATCTGCCCCTCATCATCTGGATTATGATGGGGTTTTTCCGCGCCCTACCCCGAGAGCTGGAAGAAGCCGCCCGAGTCGATGGAGCATCTCGCTGGGGGTCTTTCCTCAGGGTAACCTTGCCGCTGGCCCTCCCCGGTATTGGAGCATCGAGTATCCTTTCTTTCATCTTTAACTGGAACGAATTCTTTTTTGCCTTTGTTTTGACCACCACCAATCGGACCCTCCCGGTAGAAGTGGCCTCCTTTATGGCCGTTGGCCTTGAGGTCAAATATGGCGAGATGGCCGCAGCGGGAGTCCTGGCATCTATTCCTTCCCTCATTTTCGCCATTCTGGCCCGCAAACTCATCGTGACCGGTTTCCGGGGTATTGCCGGTTTCGCCATGAAGTAAATCACTTCTACTTCCTTCTTGACGATTTCAGGCAGTATGCTATAATCCTCTGTGGATGTCGGGCGGGAATAGCTCAGGTGGTAGAGCGCCAGCCTTCCAAGCTGGGTGTCGCGGGTTCGAGTCCCGTTTCCCGCTCCATTTTTGAGTTGCCTGCAGGAAGCCCCTTTGAGCTCCTGTAACATCTGTTTTTCTCTCTGGTTTTTGGCAGGACTGGCGAACACGTTGAAGACCAAAAAAGAAACCCTGTGGAGCATTTACCTGGAGGACTTCCTCTTAAGCGGTCGAGTAGAGGGGAAGACTGCTGCTACCCTGAAGTGGTATAAGGAAGTCCTGACGCCCTTTGTGCAGTTTGTGGACGAAGAGGGATTGAGCAAAGGGAGCCTGCGGAAGTACGTCAATTCCCTGGTGGACCGCCTCAAGATTGCCACCGTGGACAACCGGGTTCGGGCCATCAAGACCTTTCTGAAGTTCCTCCACCGGGAGGGGTTCCTGGAGGAAGACCTGGCCTCTTCCCTAAAGAGGCC
>JABUEZ010000195.1 GCA_013314795.1 Candidatus Profundicultor aquiphilus
AACGCGCCTCATGATGGAGAATTTCCAGATTGCCTTTATTGATGAGGAGGTCCTGGAAATCCTGGGGATTGATACTCGGGGGATTCACCCTCAACCGGTGTTTCAGAAGCGGGTTGTCGATGAGCGGACCTACTATAACGAGTTTGGAATCAAGTACCGCATGCCGGAAGGGGGCCTCTATTACGATATGGTGGAGCACCCTCTGGCGAACGCTTCCATAGAGGAACTGAAAGACTACCCCTGGCCGGATCCGGCGCGCAGTATGGATTTAACCGGGGTGCGGGAGCGGGCCAGGAGATTGAAGGAGGAAGGAAAGTATCTCCTGGTGGGAGATATGATCGATACCGGGATTTTTGAACCCTGCTGGTATCTGCGGGGGTTTGAAAATTTCCTGGTGGACCTCATGACGAACCGGGATTTTGCCCTGGTGCTCATGGAGGGGATGTATGATTATCAGTTAAAGCGCTATAGCCTTTTTCTGCAGGAAGTGGGAGAGTATCTGGACGTCATTTTTGTGGGAGACGACCTGGCTACAGCGGAAAGTGTCATCATGAGTCCCAAAACATATCGGGAGATGGTGAAACCGTTTCATAAGGAGTACTTCCGGAATCTCAAGAAACTTACCCCACAGGCGAAGCTCCTGTACCATTCCTGTGGGAGCATTGTTCCCTTTATTCCCGATTTAATCGAGGTAGGGGTGGATATCCTGAATCCGGTGCAGGTCTCAGCCCAGGGAATGGATACCCGGATGTTAAAGGAAAAGTTCGGCAAGGATCTGTGTTTCTGGGGAGCGGTGGATACGACCTTTGTTTTACCGAGGGGGAAGGAAGAAGAGGTGCGCCAGGAGGTACGCCGGCGCATTCAGGACCTGGGTCCTGATGGGTATGTCCTCTGTGCGGTGCACGATATTCAGCCCGATGTTCCCCCGGAAAACGTAGTGGCGATGTACGAAGAGGCCCGAAGAAGCTAAGAAGGCGATAGGGTGGCACTTTCGTGGTCAAAAGTTGAAAAGTTTCTGGCGGGGCTTCCCCCGGCATCACTGGTTCTTTTCGGGTTTTTGGTGCTGATTTTAAGTGGTGCCCTGGTGTTACTGTTACCTGTTATGGTTACACCGGGAAATCATTTGCACTTTCTGGATGCCTGTTTTACCGCTACGTCAGCCATCTGTGTGACAGGGTTAATTGTGGTCGATACGGCTACCTTTTTTTCTTTCTGGGGGCAACTGGTAATCCTCATCCTCATTCAAATTGGGGGGCTGGGGTACATGACGATTGCCACCCTCCTGGCCATGGCCATCCGGCGGCGGATTGAGTACCGGGACCGGTTGGCGCTCCGGGATTCCTTTGCTCTCGATGTGCCGGGGGGAGTGGTGCGTTTTGTGCTGGCGGTCCTCAAGTACACCTTTTTTGTAGAAGGGGTGGGGTGCCTCATTCTTTTTCTTGATTTTTTGCGATATCTTGAATTCCCTCGGGCTCTTTTTGCAGCCATATTCCACAGCGTTTCCGCATTCTGTAATGCCGGATTTTCGGTATTCAGCACCAACCTGGAACAGTTTGTCCTTGACCCGGTGATTAGCCTTACTGTGATGGGCCTTATTATCCTGGGGGGAATCGGGTTTGTGGTGATGAAAGAGATAGTGGAGGAAAAGGGCCTTTTGAGCCTCCATGCTCGGGTGGTGGTGACGACCACCCTGATACTCATTCTGGGAGGAACGTTCCTCATTTTGCTTTTGGAGTGGGATAATCTGGGAACGCTGGGCAAACTCCCAATCTGGGGAAAGATTATGGCCGGGTTCTTTCAGGCTGTTACCCCTCGAACGGCCGGGTTTAACACCGTCCCCACGGGGGCATTGCGACCGGCTACGGCGGTCCTGGTAATACTCCTTATGTTTGTGGGTGCGTCACCGGGGGGAACCGGTGGCGGTGTCAAGACCACCACCTTTGCCATTTTGGGGGGGATGGTGTGGAGTTTCCTGCATGGAAGAGAACGGGTGGAGTTTTTCCACCGTCGGGTGGCGTCTTCGGCGGTCTACCGGGCGGTGGCGCTTACGGCCATGGCTTTTGTGCTGATCTTTATAAGTGGAGTTTTTCTCCTGGCCCTGCAGGGGACCGACGTGCTTGATACTTTTTTTGAGGTGGTTTCGGCCTTTGGAACGGTGGGACTTTCCCGGGGTCTTACCCCTTACCATTCGGGGGTGGGGAAAATCGTCCTGATTCTCAACATGTACCTGGGGAGGGTGGGGATTCTGACGGCCCTTTTGTCCTTCCGCCTGGCTCAGGAACGGAGAGAGCTTTTAACCTATCCAGAAGAAAGGATTCTCATGTAGCGGGGAGTGGTTTGCATTGTTTGAAAAAGTACTGATTGCCAATCGAGGGGAGATCGCCCTGCGGGTTCTGCGGGCCTGCCGGGAGCTGGGGATAAAAACGGTGGGGGTTTTTTCCGATGCCGATGCCAATCTCCCCCATCTGCGCTATGTGGACCAGAAGGTGGCGCTGGGGGGAAACCTCCCTCAGGAGACCTATCTCAATATTGAAAAAATCATTCGAGTATGCGAGCTCACCGGTGCTGACGCCGTGCATCCCGGTTATGGATTCCTTTCGGAGAATGCCGAATTTGTGGAACGACTCACCGGAAGGGGATTCAAATTTATTGGTCCGAATCCGGAGACCCTGCGGGGGATGAAGAATAAGCTCCACGTGAAAAAATGCCTTCATGAGGCGGGTGTGCCGGTGGTACCCGGACCCCTAGAACCGGTGCGGAGCCTGGAAGAGGGGAAAGCGATTGCCGCTGAACTTGGGTATCCGCTCCTGTTAAAGGCTTCGCTGGGAGGTGGAGGACGGGGAATTCGGGTGGTGGAAAAACCTGAAGATTTTGAGGGGGCTTTTCAGAGTGCTGAAAGGGAGGCAAAGCTCGCTTTTGGCCGGGGAGAACTTTATATGGAAAAACTCATCGGTCGGGCCCGGCATGTGGAGGTGCAGGTTCTGGCCGACACTTTTGGGAACGTGGTTCACCTGGGGGAACGGGAGTGTTCCCTGCAGCGCCGGCGCCAGAAGATTCTGGAAGAAGCCCCTTCCCCGGCTTTGAGTGGAAATCTCCGGCAGAAAATCTGTGAAGCGGGGGTGCGGGCGGCAAAGGCCCTGAATTACACCAGTTGTGGGACCCTGGAATTCTTGCTCACCGAAGAAGGGGAGTTTTACTTCATGGAGTTCAATGCCCGTATCCAGGTAGAACATCCGGTGACGGAGATGATTTCCGGAGTGGACATCGTTCGGGAACAGATCCGGGTGGGGGCCGGAGAGAAGCTGAAGATAACCCAGGAGGAAGTCCTCTTACGGGGACATGCTCTGGAGATGCGTATCAACGCCGAAGACCCGAACAAAAAATTTACCCCTTCTCCGGGAAAAATCGCTCGCTTTGAGGTTCCCCATGGTCCGGGAATACGCCTTGATACCCACTGCTATACAGGGTACGTGGTGCCTCCCTACTATGACTCACTTCTGGGAAAGCTCATTGTCTGGGATGTAGACCGAGATTTTGCCATCCGGCGGGCCCGGGAAGCTTTGCGTTCCTTCGTGGTGGAGGGTGTGGCCACCACCATTCCCTTTCATTTGAAGATTCTCTCCCATCCCGATTTCGGGAAGGGGATGTATCATACGCAGTTTCTGGAGGAAAATTTCTACTCATAAAGGGGGTATGAAGCCATCATGAAATGGAAAAGCTTTCCCGGTGGAGTCCTTCTTGACCCGGCGAAGGACCGTACCGAGGGAAGGCCCATACGGAGAATCAGTCCACCCAAGAAAGTGGTTCTGCCGCTTTTGCAACACACCGGAGCGCCGCTTGAGCTTCTGGTAAAAAAGGGGGATAAGGTCCGGAAAGGGCAGAAAATTGCCGATGCCGAGGCCTTCGTCACTGCCCCGGTTCACGCCCCGGTTTCAGGAATGATTCTGGGGATTGAGGAGTGGTGGCATCCGGTGCTGGGGCGTTTTCGGGCCGTGGTGGTGGAGAACGATTTCCAGGATTTAGGGGAATACCGGGAACCGCTACCAGATGACATTGAGCGCCTTGAGCCTCAGTTTCTGCGGGAATGGATCCGGGAAGGGGGCATTGTGGGTCTGGGAGGAGCAGCCTTTCCCACCCATGTCAAGGTTTCGCCTCCCCAGGGAAAGAAAATTGATAGCTTCATCCTCAACGGGGCAGAGTGCGAACCGTATCTCACCTGCGACCACCGGGTGATGGTGGAACGGGGAGAAATGGTGCTTTGGGGGGCGCGGATTCTGGCCCGGGCCTGTGGTGCCGAGCGAGTGTATGTGGGGGTGGAAGAAAATAAAAAGGACTGTATTGAGCTTTTCGAAAAACTCAAAAA
>JABUEZ010000196.1 GCA_013314795.1 Candidatus Profundicultor aquiphilus
CAGGATGATTAAAGCGTAAAATACCCATATTGGCACCGCGTCTCTTTCCACCTCGCTTGACTACCTCGGTTGCCGTATCAAAAATTCTCATGAACGAAACAGGACCGGAAGCCCTTCCGCCGGTACTTTTCACCAGATCTCCCTTGGGACGCAAAGGAGAGAAGTTAAACCCGGTTCCTCCTCCCGATTTATGAATCAGGGCCATCTCCTTTAAGGTATCAAATATCGAGTCAATGGAATCCTCAATGGGCAGCACGAAACGGGCGGAAAGTTGTCCAAGAGGAGTTCCAGCATTCATGAGGGTGGGAGAATTGGGCAAAAAAAGAAGTTCACAAAGAAGATGGTAAAATTCCTCAAAAGCCCGGTCTTCTTCTCCTCCGTAGTTTCTTTCTACCGCAGCAACGGCGTGCGCAACCCGTTGCATCATCCCTTTCGGTGTTTCCACAACTTTCCCTTCATCGTCCTTCAGAAGGTATCGCTCTTGTAAAATCCTTACCGCGTTGAGGGATAACTTCAAGTCGTCCCTGACCCCAAAAAGCTGCCATTTTACCTCCCGGAGGTTTTTCCGCTTTTCCCGATAAAGGATATACGTCCGGGCAACGTCTGAAAGCCCCTCCATCATGAGTACTTCTTCCACCACATCCTGAATATTTTCAACGCTGGGGAAAACACCAGTTATTCGCCGAGCAAGAACATCAACGACTTTTGCTGCCAGCCGCTCAGCAAGAGCTCTATCTTCTTTCCCACAGGCAGAAAGCGCTTTGAAGATGGCACTGGCAATTTTGGATGGAGAAAACTCCTCTATCTTGCCATCTCTCTTCCGAACCTTCTCGAAACTCATCGGTAGATTCCCTTCACCCAGTTAAAGAATTCTTCGGGCCTCGCAAACAAGCGATAGGCCCTGACCTCCAAAGCCCTCTCACGATGAAATGAGTCCCACAAAACCATCACAAAGGGAACCCCAGCACCCTCTGCAGCCTGAGCATCGAGGGGTGAATCACCCACATATACCGCCTTCTCCGGTTGCATATCAAAAAAGGAGAGAATCCGCCAGACCCCTTCCGGTGAAGGCTTGGCATGTTCGACTTCGTCCCCACACAGGACGAAATCAAAGAGCTTTTCAAGGTTCAGTTTTTCCAGCGTCATCATGGCACTTTTCCGACCCTTGGAAGTAAAAAGGGCCTGTTTCACGCCCTTTTCCCGTAAAAAAAGGATGGCTTCCACCACTGGCGCAAAGACTTCCACCAGCTCTTGGTGCTTTCTTTCGTAGAAAGTGTAAAACTCCTGCAACGCTTCCTCCTTCTTTTCACTCCCCACTATTTTTTCAATAACCTGATCCTCCGGAGGTCCATAGAGGTTAACGATTTCGGCTGGACTCATTTTACGACCAGCATACTTTTCCGCCACCCAGGAAAAAGCCCCCCACAGAAGTGGGGAAGTACCCACCAGTGTGTTATCAAGATCCCAGATAAACAATTCAAACATCAAGCGACCCCTTCTATGATTTCCCGCATACTATGAAGTAATATTTCCATCTGTGCATCAGTGCCAATGGTAATTCGCAAATACTCAGGCCATTCTGGAAAATATCGCACCAGGATTTTTCTTCTTTTGAGTTCCTCATAGAGAAAACGTAAATCCTGCCCTCCCCTCCGAACCAGGACAAAATTGGCCTGAGAAGGATACACGTAAAACCCCATTTTTTCCATCTCTCTGATAACCCAGGAACGAGTGCTTTTGATCTTCGCCACATTTTTCATTGCATATTCAATTTCTTCCAGAGCCATTTCGGCCCCAATCTGGGAGAGAGTGCTGACATTATAAGAATCCTTGGCCTTTAAAATTTCCCGCAGAACCTCAGGATGCGCGAAAAGAAAACCAATGCGCAAACCAGCCAGAGAAAAAGATTTGGAAAGCGTGCGAGCCACCAGAAGATTCGGAAACCGGGAAAGAAGAGGGAGAGCGCTTTCTGGAGCAAAATCTACGTATGCTTCATCAACAAGTACCGGACACGAAGATCTGCGCAGAAGATTCTCTACTTCTCCCAGAGGAACATACGTTCCGGTGGGCGAATTTGGATTACAGAGTATTTTCAAATTTGCCCGAGCAGTAACAAACTCTCCGGGTAGAGAAAAATCATCCGGAAAGAGTATTTCCCATGGTGTAGCCTCCTGAAGCAGCGCCAGAGTTCTGTAAAGCGTGTAAGTAGGGAAAGGATAAGCGACCACATCCCCTTTTCCAGCAAAAACCCGGAAAACCAGATTCAGGAGTTCATCCGAACCATTCCCGACCATTACCCATTCTCGAGGAAAACCATAGATTTTTTCAATTTTTTCTCGCACCCGGTCACTTAAAGGCTGTGGATAGAGTGCAAGCGAAGAGTGCGAAAGAAATTCAATAAGCCTTTCCACAACCCTGGGAGAAGGAGGATAAGGATTTTCATTGGTGTTGAGCTTAATGTATCCTTCCTCCTGGGGTTGTTCTCCTGGAATATATCCTTCCATCTTGCGGACAGCTTCACGGACAAAACTCACTTTTTTCCTCCTTTCCCCATCTTTTTCAATATTTGGGTATCTCTTCCGGTGGGATCATATAAAGTGTACACTTCAGGAAGATTGCGAAAATCACCCTTAAAATCCAGACCATATCCAACCACATAAATGTCTGGAATCTCGAAACAGAAGTAATGAATTTCCACTTCGGCAATGCGTCTGCCGGGGCAATTCAAAAAGCTACATACCCTGATGCTTCTGGGGAACCTCTTCTCCAGATGGCGCAGCAGAAAATTCAGGGTTAAGCCGGTATCCACGATGTCTTCTATCACCAGCACGTCTCTCCCTGCCAGGGGTGTATCCACGTCCTTCTCAATTTCTACTCGCTGCAAACCAGGTTTAAAGGGAGAAAGGGCCATAAAATCAATGTCAAACGGCACCGATAGCGTTCGACTGAGGTCCACTGCAAAATACACCGCCCCCCGCAATATCACCAGAAGCAAGGGTCTTCGGCCTTCATAATCCCGGCTGATTTCTGCACCAACCTCCTGCACCCGCTTGGCCACTTCTTCCCGACTGAAAACCAGGTTGCCCAAACGAGCCTGTTCGATCATTTACTCCCTCCGAACTTGCGCACAATGTGCTGGTAGTCCCGAGCATAGATGAGTTTTATCTTCACCTCGGGGTAAAGTTCCTTTAGCCGACGCACCTTCTTATTTTTCTTCCAGGTTAATTTCTGCTTTTGGGTTGTTAATTCGATAAAAAGGTCGAAATCGGGCAGGTAAAAATCAGGGGCGAAAGCTTCGACCACATTTCCTTCACTATCCCAGGCCAGAGGAAATGTCCGCGGTTCATACAGCCAGCGAATGTTATAAAAATCGAGAATCCGGGCAAACTCTTCTTCAGAAGGGTGCGAAAATACCACCGCTTCTTTGAGAAAATTCTTTTCTTCAAAGAGCGACTCTTGCTTCCCGGGTATGACCATCCTGTCAGCAACCTTTTTCATCGCTTCCATGATAAGATGACAGGCTTCTTCCACCTGGTAGGAACCGGTGTTTAAAGTCAGGTGATAATAAAGAGGATTTTTCCAGTCAATTCCAAAATGGCGCAACAAAAACCTTTCCCTCTGTAAGTCCTGTTCAGCAAGAATGCGGGCCGCGGTGACTTCATCCTGATTGTATTTCTCCATAATCCTCCGTAGGCGAGCCTCCGTTGGGGCAACAACCAGAAGATGGAAAACGGAATCAAGACCCTCAAGAATCCTCTGTCCTCCTCTTCCCAGAAGCACAAAGGCTCGCTTTTCTGCTCGTTCCTGAAGAAACGAGCGTACTGCTGTCATCCATTCTCTCTGGGCCTGATCATCAAGAGGTGGTTCGGTTGGAAAACCAGGTCTCCATTCCTCCAAAACCGAAACCCATCTTTCCCGATCGATCACCTCAAGACCCAATTTTTTGGAAAGCCTCAGGGCAATCTCGTCACCCAAACTTTCCACCTCTCGTGAAATCGTAACGATAGAAAAGTTTCCCACTTTATTTTCACCAGCTTTTATTATACTATTTAAAAAGCGCAGGAAATAGCTTGTTAGCAAAGGAGGCATTCCAACAAAATGAAAAAAGGTATCCAGATGTTTTGTACAGTCCTCCTTTGGATACTCATCGCCACCACCGGAACTGAGGCTTCAGAAAAACTGCTCTTCGTTGATTATACCCAGGATGAACACATTCTATCCCTGAAAGACTTTTTCACTCAAGAAGCAAACCTCTTGGTAATCCTGCCCCCCGAACCGCTTCCTTCTCAGGAAGAAATCACGACACCAGCGTATCTGGAAAAACTCGCCTTACTTGGAAATCTCCTCTTTGTG
>JABUEZ010000197.1 GCA_013314795.1 Candidatus Profundicultor aquiphilus
TTCCGCTTGCGACTCCTTCTTAAAGTGATTTCTAAGGCCTCGTCCAGACTATCGATCAGAAAAACTTCGATTTTATCCCGTATTTCACCCGGTAACTCTGACAAATCCTTCTGGTTCTCTCTGGGTAAAATAACCCGGTACACTCCCACCCGGTATGCAGCCAAAACCTTTTCCTTAATGCCCCCCACCGGGAGGACTCTTCCTGTCAGGGTAATTTCCCCAGTCATGGCAATATCATGTCGTACCGGTATTTTTGAGAGAGCAGAAATAATCGACGTGGCAATGGTTATTCCGGCCGAAGGGCCATCTTTGGGAATGGCCCCGGCTGGCACGTGAACATGAATATCGTACTTTTCGTGAAATTCGGGCGAAATATCCCAATCCTGTGCTCGTTCCCGTACACAGGAAAGGGCGATTTTCGCCGATTCCTGCATGATTTCCCCCATATTTCCAGTAAGGATCAGGTTTCCTTTTCCAGGCAATACTGCCGTTTCCACAAAAAGTATTTCTCCACCAGTCTCAGTCCAGGCCAGGCCCGTCGCTACCCCTACCCGATCTCGTCCAGAGGTAATTTCCTCATAGAACCGGCGGGGGCCCAGGAACTCTCGAAGCGTTGCTTCATTGATAACCACAGGCACTTCTTTCCCAGAAACAAGATATTTCGCCACTTTGCGACAAATGGCAGCAATATTCCGTTCCAGATTTCTTATTCCCGCTTCCCGGGTATACTCTCGGACTATTTTCCGAATCATCCCATCTTCGATCACAACATCCTCGAGTCTAATGCCATTTTCTCGACACTGCTTGGGCAGGAGATACTGTCGGGCGATGACAATTTTATCCTGGTCGGTATACCCAGGAATAGAAATAACTTCCATCCGGTCAAGAAGGGCCGGGGGAATGGTGTCGACAACGTTGGCCGTAGCGATAAAAAGAACCCGAGAAAGATCAAACGGTACTCCAAGATAGTGGTCCACAAAACTTGAATTCTGCTCTGGATCCAGAACCTCAAGAAGAGCTGCAGCCGGGTCACCCCGAAAATCAAGTCCCAACTTATCGATCTCATCCAGCATGAACACTGGATTTTTACTTTTTGCCTTGCGAATCCCCTGAATAATCCGCCCGGGCATGGCTCCCACATAGGTGCGTCGATGCCCTCGAATTTCAGCCTCATCCCTTATACCTCCAAGAGAAATACGCACAAACTTTCTATTGAGCGAGCGAGCAATCGACCTTCCCAGAGATGTCTTCCCCACCCCGGGTGGACCCACAAAGCAGAGAATCGGCCCCTTAAGGTCCTTCTTGAGCTGACAGACTGCCAGATATTCCAGTATTCGTTCTTTTACTTTCTCCAGATCATAATGATCTTCGTCAAGAATTTTCCTTGCTAATTCGATGTCCAGAATATCTTCGGTAGCCTCATTCCAGGGCAATTCCACAATCCAGTCCAGGTAATTCCTGATCACTGGATACTCAAAAGAAGCCACCGGAACTCGGGAAAGCCTTTCCAGCTCTTTATCTGCTTCTTCTTTAACCTCTGCAGGAAGGTTGAGTGTTTCAATTCGACGCTTTAACTCGTTGACTTCACCACTTTTCTCATCCAGTTCACCCAGCTCCCGCTGAATTGCCTTCAACTGTTCTCGTAAAAAATACTCTCTTTGCGTCTTGGCCAGTTCCTTTTGAATCTGCGTCTGAATTTTGTTCCCAATCTGAAGGATCTCCAGCTCTCGCGAAAGATAAAAGTTCACCCTTCTCAATTTTTCCAGAAGTTCAAAAATAGAAAGAATTTCTTGCTTCTGCTCGGTATCCAGGTTGAGGTTGGAAGCAACAAAGTGAGCAAGTCGGGAAGGTTTTTTTATATTCATGGCCGCCACAAAAGCTTCCTTGGGTAAATATGGAGCAAGCTCCACAACCTTCTGGAAAAGACTCAGAATATTACGCGTCAGCGCTTCAATTTCATCAGAACGATCCTCTTCTTCCTGAATTATTTCAATTCTGGCCACCGGGTATGGTTCCCACTGTATCCATTCCTTAACCCGGAATACCGCCAAACCAAACACCAGAATCTGCACCGCTTCCTCAGGGAGTTTGAGCATCCGCGAAACACGTCCCAGCACTCCTACTTCATAAAAATCATCCTGAGAGGGTTCCTCAATATCCTGGCGTCGAAGCGTCACCGCACCTAAAATTTTGTCTCCCAGAACTACGTCATTCACCAGCCGAACCCACTTTTCTCCCTGGATCAGAAGCGGCATAGCAATCTCGGGAAAAAGAACATTGTCTTCCAAGGGCAAAACAGGCACTTCTCCGGGAAGTTCCTTTTCTTTACCGCCCTCTCGAGGTATCAATTCCTCATCGAGAACGCCCTCTCCCATGTCAAATTCCCCCAAAAGGGAAAACCAGCTTTCTCCTACCTCCACTTTACACACCTCATTCCTCAACTAACCGGAATCTTTTTTGCTTCAGTCGTTCTTTTTTTACACTCTATAATGAGAAAACCCTGACGATAGAGAGCTCGAACCGTTTCAGAGTCAATATTTTCCTGAAAATCGACTTCCCGATAAAAAGGACCGAAGTTGATCTCCATAAGATAGTAATCTTTTTTCAGGGGGAAGGGGATTTCTTTTCTTACCCCTTGCACGATCAACTTTTGCCCTTTAACGAGAATTTCCACATCATTCAGATCGACCCCCGCCAGCTCCATGACCACCACAAAACTTCCCTCAGTCTCAAAAACATCACAGGGAGGCGCCCAGGCATTGCCCGAAATCAGGGTGATGCTGGATCTTTTCTCCAGAACATGTTCCATAAATCTCTGTATCTCCTGCTCAAAGACCCAGATATCTGATTTTCCTTTCATGATGCCTACCCTTCCTCATCAAAACACAACCATCAGTCTCTGCAAAACATAGGTTGCCTTCTCATTTTGTGATTCTACCATAATGTTTATCCTGTTTTTTCCCAGTTCCATCTGACCATCAAGAGCAATAACCTGTACGTTGGCAGGACCGATCTGCCCCTCCCACACCGCACCGGAAAAAACAACCCGTCCATTCAGAAAAATCCGGATTGTCGCACCTCCAGAAGCCTGACCCCAGAGGTAAAGTGCTCCAGAACGGAGTGGCTGATGTACCAGAAAACCAGCTTCAAGGCTATCACCGGCACGCATCACCAGAGAATACATGGGATTCACGGCGTAATTCGTCTCAAAAGTGCCACGGTAAGTGAGTTCTTCCATGTTGGTATAAGCTTTTCCCTCACTAAAGTCCACAAAGTAAAAGCCCACCCCAGGATATATACCAGTTCCACTGATAGTTCCGTAGCTCAAGTCACTGGAGGGCAACAGATTCCGCACCCCCTCAAAAGAGGCCTTTACTTCCACCTCTCGGGAAGCCTCTACCTGAGGAGCGAAAAAGCGGTTTTTTGTCCGTCCACTTGCGTCCGTATAGGTCACTTCCCGTTCGAAACTTCCTCCACTAGCCATCCAGCGAATACTTCGTCCTTCAACCGGTTTACCCCGCAAATCCTTTAACAGCGCTTCAAACTCCAGAGTTTCTCCTGAAGCAACCTGAAATGTCTCTGGAGTGAGCACAAGAAGAGTCTGTAATTTGTCAGGATTAACGGTAAACGTTATCTCAGCATAGGAACCCTGGTACACCGTGTCCCCCTCAAAACGAGCAGTAACCCGCACCGGTAAAGCATCGCTCACTCGTGGAGCCACATACCAGACTTCCGCTTGACCAGCAGTATTGGTCAAGCTCTGATAATTCTCCAGAGTCCCATCACTTACTTCCCACTGGATCCTTCTCCCCACCAGAGCATTCCCGGCTTCATCGGCGAGGAAAAGGCTCAGCTTTACCTTTCCTCCGGCGGGAATTTCGGTCGGTACTCGGTCAAATCGCAGGAAAGAGGAAGCCATCCGCCGCTCGGCAAGAACTTGAATGACCGCTCTCTGGAAATAAACCTCCTCGCCCAGAATCTTCCTCATGCGGGAAGGATTTCTCATGGCCTCAATCAGTAACCGATCCGGCAATACTTTCTTAGAAAGAACCAGAACGAATTTTTCCATTCCCTCCGGACCAGAAACTGTTCCATAAAGTTCTCTTTCAATTTCTGCAACAATGGGTTCATTATTCTTAACAATCTGCGCCTTCCCATCCGGGGTATAATCAAAGATACTCACGTAACCGCCCCGAGCGCTCCAGTAAGAAAGAATCAGGGTGTCACCAATATAGTAGGTCCCAAAATTACCCTTATCCGGAGTAAGGCGCAAAAAGGGAGAAACAAGCATCTGGTCAATACTGGCG
>JABUEZ010000198.1 GCA_013314795.1 Candidatus Profundicultor aquiphilus
CCAGAGTCAGGGAATGGAAATCGTTCGAGCAGTCTGAAGGTATCTACCAGGCATTCCTTGCTTTGCGGTTTTATGAAGAAAGGGAATTATCGGTGGCTCATTTCCGCCTCATCGAAGAAAAAGGGACCATCTATCCGGTGTTTATCGAAAAGGACGAAAAAGCGCAAAAAGTATGGCAACGTTTCCGGGAAATCGACGATAACACCACCCTTAAACCCTGGGAAAAGAGCAAGGAGTTGCTCCGGATGCGCAGGGATTTCGAAGCATACCTTCTCAACGTTCGGGTGAACCCCGAGGACACCGCCCTTTACGGCATTCTGTTCTCACCGAACTTAGGCTATGTCCCCCGAGAACGGGTTGAGGAATTCTACGATCCTGAAACCGGCTTCCGAAAAGGCGCCAGAGGGTCGTATGCCATCATAATTTAGGGAAAATGGCGCCATCGGTGAATGGAACCCTTATCGCCAGTTACTATGCCTGCAAAAGGGAACTCTGGTACATGGCCCATGAAATCACTCCCGAACAGGACAATTCTTTTCTTGCCCTGGGGCGCCTGGTAGAGGAAGAAAGTTACCGGGATGAGGAAAAGGGTCTCTTTCTGGGCGACATCCGGATTGACATCGCCCGGTGCGAAGAAGGTACTCTTATCATCGGGGAAATCAAAAAGTCGGCCCGCTCCAGACGAAGTGGCATCATGCAGCTTTACTTTTACCTTTTCTCCTTGAAAGAAAGGGGTATCAACGCAAAAGGCGAGGTCCTTTTCCCCCGGGAAAAGAGGAAAATTTCCCTGGTCCTCAACGACGCCATCGAAAAGGAACTCCAGAAAGCGATACGGGAAATCGAACAGATTATCTCCCGGGAAACGCCTCCCCGGCGGGAAAAGATTCCCCTCTGTACCCCCTGCGCCTTTCGGGATTTCTGCTTCGCATGAGCGAGAGCATTTACACCTTTTCCCACGGCACACTGAAACGAAAGGAAAATACTCTCTTTTTCGAAACCCATGATGGAAGCCAGCGTTATCTCCCCGTGGAACAGGTGCGGGACATCCATTTTTTCGGGGAAGTAACCCTGAACAAAGAGCTCCTGGAATTCCTCTCTCAAAAGTCGGTGCTCCTCCATTTTTATAACCACTACGGATACTATGTGGGAAGCTTCTACCCCCGGGAACACTATAACTCCGGTTGCCTCATCCTGAAGCAGGCCGAACACTACCTCCAGGAAGAAAAACGCATTTTCCTCGCCCGACAATTCGTCCAGGGGGCAATGCAGAATATAAAAAAGGTTCTCGAGTATTACTCTCGCCGGAATGTTCCGCTATCAACCGCAATTACTCAGATTGACGGCTTTCTCCAGAACCTCCCCCGGCAGGACACCATCGAGGCCCTCATGGCTCTGGAAGGGAATATGTGGGAAGTTTATTATCAATCTTTTGGCGCCATTCTCGAAAATGAAGACTTCCAGATGGAAAAAAGAACCAAAAGACCACCCCAAAACCGCCTCAACGCCCTCATCAGCTTCGGGAACTCCCTTCTTTACACGGCCATCCTTTCCGAAATCTACCAGACTCACCTCGACCCCCGGATTGGTTTCCTTCACGCTACCAATTTCCGCAGGTTTTCCCTCAACCTGGACCTTCCGCAGGTTTTCCCTCAACCTGGACCTTGCCGAAATCTTTAAACCGGTGATCGTAGACCGGGTTATTTTTGCCTTGGTCAACAAAAAAGCCCTCAGCGCCCAGGATTTTTCCCCACACCTGGGTGGCCTGTATCTCAACGAGAGCGGCCGTAAAATCTTCATCGAAAAATTCGAAGAGAAAATGAAAAACACCGTCCGTTACAAAAAACTCGGCCGGGAAGTCTCTTATCGCCGACTCATCCGCCTTGAACTCTACAAGTTGGAAAAACACCTCCTGGGCGAAGAAGAATACCAGCCCCTCCTTTCCGAATGGTGAACCCTTCGTGTACTTGGTAATGGTCTACGACGTGGAAGAAAAACGGGTCAGCAAGGTTCTCAAAATAGGGCGGAAGTACCTTACCTGGGTGCAGAATTCGGTTCTCGAAGGCGAACTCACCGAGTCCCAGTTCGAACGGCTGAAATCGGAACTGAAACGATGCATCAACGAGGAAAAAGACTCCGTCATTTTCTACCTTCTTCGGACCACCCGATACTCCGAACGACAGATTCTGGGCTTACAGAAGGGCCAGAAAGGACAGTTTCTGTAGATTTCCCACTGCATCCCCCTAAATCTTACCCGATAGGCCAACTTTCCCCTTCTGAGCTACCATCAACTTTCCGGCAACCTTGTGTCCTAAAACTTAAGTTTTTTTACTTGGGCCTTCTCATTTCGGCAACAATTATCTTGAAAATACCCGCAAAACCTCATCAATTCTCGCTTTTTTGACATCGACAGAAAAATTTACGGAAAATGGCCTCTTTCCCTTTTCCCATGCGGGATTGGGGCTATTTTTGTTCTCTCCCTTCTCCCATGCGGGTTTGCGGGTATTCAGGGGGCTCAAATGGGGGTTATTTTCTGTCGACCTCCGGTAACCCCAAAACCCCGGGGGATCGACAGAAAACAAAAAATTGCCTCTCCCCCTCTTGACAGAAGGATTCTTGTTTGCTGTACTACTTTCAAAACCTGCACCTTGACAAGTGAATACCGATTTTAAAATCCTTGATTGATAACCCTTTTATGGGGTTTGTAGCATGCCTATGAGGGATTGAAACTGTGCTCCGCTGAACCTGTATCTGCTGTGGCTGTTGCGTTTGTAGCATGCCTATGAGGGATTGAAACATTCTTTTTTAATCACATCATATATAAAAAGTTCATCCTGGTTTGTAGCATGCCTATGAGGGATTGAAACACCACAAAAGCAACACGAACCGAATCTTTGGAACCCTCGTTTGTAGCATGCCTATGAGGGATTGAAACCCTGGGGCAGGAAGTATTGTATTTTCCTGCCCCTTTTTGTTTTTTTTTCAGGAATGGTGCAGGAAACCATGGGTTCCGGCTAAAAGCGTGCCGGAATGACGTTTTGGGGGCGTGCCGGAATGACGTTTTGGGGATATACCGGAGTGGTGCCTTTTTTAGGGAACGTGCCGGAATGACAGTTTTGAGGGAGAAGCCCAAAATGTTGTCATGCCCGAAATCTTTTATCGGGCATCCAGGTCCAGGGGAAAAGGGGAAACGTATAGACCCCGGCTAAAGGATTGCCGGGGTGACAGTTTTGGGGGAATATGCCAGGGTGACAGTCACGTTTGTTATGCTGAATTTGGTTCAGCATCTCTATTTTCGGAATACCGAAAGAAAAAAGGACGAGGTCCCGAGACAAGTTTGGGGCGGCGAAGAAACCATCAATTCAGAACGGCACATTGAGGATTTAGGGTGACAGCTGTCATTCTGGACTTGGCCATAATCTCAAGAGGCCGGGGCGGGTTATTTTGGGAATATAGGGAGGGTATTTTAGCCCTACCAGGGCAAAGTGGGTAAACCGAAGGGGAAGGATTGGCCAAAAAAAGTGTTCTTTAGAAACCGTCGGGGTTTCATGATTTTCGTTTGATGGAGTGGGGTATTTGGCTGGTAGGGAGAGAAAAGGGAGACCTTTTTCCAGGTCTAGGGGGGAACGCAGTTACCTTTTAAGGATTTTCCAGAATTCTTCCTGGGAAATACCCATCTGGCGAAGGATGCTCCGGAAGGTTCCCTAGGGGATTTCCTTCCGGGCCATGGGGAGGATGACGATTTTTTCCGAGGGATGTTTGCATTTGCCATGGGAACCCTTTTGGGAAACGGAGACAAAGCTGGAATGTTGCGGTACGGTTTCAATATGCGTTACCAGATAGGAGTGGTCTAAGATGGGTGCGTTTGTTTTGGGATGCGGAAGGGGGTGTACCCGGTTATGGGAAGAAGAATTTTTGAGGGAGTTCCGCATGTGTGGTGATAAATAGCCTACGTGATGGTGGGTGCTGCGGGATATGTCAGAAAGAGAAGATGTATTGACTTCTTATTCGTGTGGTGGTAATTTCCTTCTGGATGAGCGTGGTTGTGAGGGTGATTTTTCTGTTTCCAGTGGCATGTGGTAAAATATGAAAGATTTTGCAATTGAGGGGGTGCACCGGGTGACAGGGAGAGAGAGGGCCCTGAAAGCCTTGAATCATGAGGTTCCGGATCGGGTGCCGCTTGATCTGGGAACCACGAACTGTACCACCATGACGAGGGTGGCCTATGAGAATTTGAAGAGATTGCTG
>JABUEZ010000199.1 GCA_013314795.1 Candidatus Profundicultor aquiphilus
GGTTCTCCATGCTCAATTGCAAAAGGTAAGACAAAATTTTAATGTGGATGCTGTAGTGGTGAATGGGGAAAATGCGGCTGGGGGCCTTGGTATTACCCCGGAGGTCTGTAACGAGATCCTTGCCTTGGGTGTCGATGTGGTTACCACTGGAAACCACGTCTGGGACAAAAAAGAGATCCTGGGGTATATTGGCGAGCAACCCCGTCTGTTGCGACCACTTAACTACCCTGAGGGGGTTCCGGGAAGGGGGTCGGCGATTTTTGAATCTGAAGGTCGAAAATGGGCGGTGGTTAACCTCAGTGGCAGGGTTTTCATGTCACCTTTGGATTGTCCCTTCCAGAAGGTAAGTAGGGAAGTGGAGTACCTGAAGCAATTCACTACTATTATTCTGGTTGATTTTCATGCTGAGGCTTCTTCAGAAAAAGTGGCCATGGGATGGTTTCTGGATGGAAAGGTTTCCTGCGTTTTTGGAACTCATACTCATGTGGTTACGGCCGATGAAAGAATTCTTCCTCAAGGGACGGCTTACATTACCGATATCGGAATGACCGGAGCGCAGGACTCGGTAATTGGGATAGAAACGAACGAGATCATAGAGAGATTTCTTACGCAAATGCCTTTCCGATATAAGGTGGCGAAGCATAATCTGAGGCTCAATGGCGTGGTGGTAGATGTTGACAATGATACGGGCAAAGCTCTGAATATATTTCGTATTTCGATTCCATTCGAAGACGAAACTTGAGTACAAGGAGGAATAAAACATGGATATTTTAAAGGTATCTTCAAAATCGAATCCGAACGCTGTAGCTGGTGCTCTGGCAGGAGCAATTGGAGAAAAGGGTATGGCAGAAATACAGGCAGTAGGAGCAGGAGCAGTCAACCAGGCGATTAAAGCGATAGCCATTGCCAGAGGATATGTAGCTCCGAGCGGCATTGACCTCGTGTGTATCCCTGCTTTTACTGACATTACCATTGATGGAGAAGAAAGAACCGCTATAAAATTAATCGTTAAGCCTCGTAACGATTAAAATTTGTTCCGGTCTATTTTAAAAGCCTGCTTTTTTAAAAGCAGGCTTTTTGTTTTTTGAACAAGCTGGAATAAAGGCAAAGAGGCGCCGTTTCTGAAAGATGATGAGTAGAAATATTTCTTTCCGAATTATTACTTTCGGTTGCCAAATGAATAAAAGCCGCTCTGAACACCTGTCTTATCTCTTATCCCGGAGCGGTTTTGTTGTTGCTCCCACTCCCGAGGAAGCAGATATCCTTGTTTTTAATACCTGTGCCGTTCGGGAGCATGCCGTGGAACGGGCTACAAATGCAATAAATCAAATGGTTGAAAATATTGTTTCCCAAAGAGGGAAAGTTCCTGTGGTGGTGATCTGCGGATGCATGAGTGAACTCATTCGGGGAAAACTCCTGCAGAAAATGCCTCTGGTAAAACTTTTAGCTGGAACTCGAAGGTGGGATATGATTCCCTCTTTGCTCCGGGAAGCCCTTGATAAGGAAGAAAAAATCTGTTTCTTCGGAGAAGAAGAAAATACTCCATTTTTGGAGAACGGATATATCCGGGAGTCTCGGACCTTTGCGTATCTTCCTATTACTTATGGGTGTGATAACTTTTGTAGCTACTGTGTGGTACCGTATGTAACGGGGAGACAGAGGAGTAAGCCTGAAGATCTGGTGTTGCGAGAATTGGGGGATATTCTTGAAGAGGGTTTTCGAGAAATCGTGCTGCTGGGGCAGAACGTGAATAGCTACGGCAAAGACCTGGGTGTGGAATTCACCTTTGAGCGTCTTCTGGGACATATCGAGCGGGTGTTTGGGCAAGAGAAAATCTGGGTTCAATTTATCACTTCCCATCCCAGAGATATGAGAAAAAGCATTATTGAGAAAGTTCAGGAGAGCAACATCCTCTGTCCTTATTTTCATTTGCCCCTTCAAGCTGGTTCGGATCGGATTCTTGCTCTGATGAACCGAGGTTATACCCAGCGCGATTACCTTGAAATGGCTGATTTGATTCGAAACGGTTTTTCCGATGCGGGAATTGGGACCGACATTATTGTCGGTTTTCCAGGGGAAACCGAGAAGGATTTTCAAGAAACGTTAAAGGTTGTGGAACAGGTTCAATTCGATGTTGCCTATACCTATATGTATTCACCGCGACCCCTCACTGCTTCTTCCCGACTCCAGGATGATGTCCCTCAGAGGATCAAAGAGGAACGGCTCAAAACGCTCAATACTCTTTTGCGCGAAATTCATCTTCGCAAAGTAGAAAAAAGAATTGGAACTGTTGTGGAAGTTCTGGTGGAAAAAGAGGAGGATTCGTATTATGTAGCTCATACGAGGAGCAATCTGCGGGTGTATGTGAGGAAGAAAGAAGATCTCCGACCGGGGAACCAGGTAATGGTGAGATTGCAGTCATTACGAGGAACCAAGATAGAAGGGAAGGTTGTCGCTGCGGGTACATGATAGCGAATAAGTTGGTTTGTCTTGTTGGCCCAACTCGAAGCGGGAAAACCGATCTATCGCTTGTTCTGGCAGAGAAGCTCAAAAAAGTGGAGCTGATTTACGCTGATTCTCTGGCAATATATAAGTACCTCGATGTGGGTACCGATAAGCCTTCTCCCGAACACCGTAAAGCAATTCCTCACCATTTGGTTGATTTCCTTGATCCCAGAGAGCGGTGGAGTGCGTTTGACTTCAAGAAGGAGGTTATCCGGCTTTTCTTTGAAGTAACGGAAAGAAAGGCTCTACCCATTGTTACCGGAGGCACTGCTTTTTACCTTCATGCTCTCTGGCAAACGCCTTTTCAAGAAGGGGCGCCTTCAGACTGGAGGATGCGAATCTGGCTTTCTCGGCTGTGTAATGAGCAGATTTTTGCTTTGCTGAAGGGTGTCGATCCTGTTCGAGCCCGGAAGATCGGAAAGAGTGACCGTCAGCGGCTCATTCGTGCCTGGGAAATTATCTGCCAGACCGGTCATCCGCCTTCTGAAAAAAGAAAAAAACCCTCCAGTATTTTTACTCCGCTTTTGTTTGGTATCTACTGGGAAAAGGAAACCCTGAAAAGAAGAATTGCTGAGCGAGTGGAGGAAATGTTTCGAAGGGGAATTGTCGAAGAAGTGAAAAAGCTTTTCGGTATGGGTTATGCTTTTCCCATACCGGCACTTGATAATTTTACTTATTTTCCGGTGGTTCAGTTTCTTCATGATGAGATTTCACTGGAAGAGACAAAGGAGCGGATTAAAAGGGGGACCTTCCTTTTTGCCAAAAGACAGATGAACTGGTTCAAAAAGTGGCCAGTCATCTGGTTTCCGGGAGAAAGTATGTCTCAGGAGAAGATGGCCGGAGAAATTTATCAGTTTCTGGAAAAAGAGGGGGTGTTACAATGAACGAGACGGAAGATAGAGGTCAGGAACCGGGAAAAATTCGGGATTTGGGCTTCTACTTTTTGAACCTTCTTTCCGCGAAGGCCTGGCAATACCTGGGGTTAATGGTTCACCCCGAGAACGGCAAAATACAGGTTGATCTGGAAGAAGCTCGTAAGGCGATTGACCTCTATTCAGTGGTGCTCGAAAGCATTAGGAAGGATCTGGCCAAAGATGAGTTGCGAGAATTGGAACTGCACCTCTCTAACTTGCAACTGAATTTTGTCGAGAAAATGAAGGAATTTGCTCGGAGTTAGGCATGATTCGTTTTCGGGTAGGAATAATAGGCATTGGGGGCATGGGACTTTTGCACCAGCAGGCGCTCGCTAAGCTGGGTGTAGGAGTTGTTGCTGTAATGAGCCGTCAACCGGAGAGAGGTCGTGTGATTGCCCAGCAGATGGGAGCCGTATACTGCCAGAATGTTCGTGAACTGGTTAAGACTGGTGTTAATGTGGTTATTGTGGCAACCCCCACGGCGAGTCATGCCCAAATTTTGAATGAACTTATTGAGGAGGGTATAAGGGATATCTTTTGTGAGAAACCCCTGGTGAGTACTCTGGAGGAGACGCGGAGAATAAAAGAAATCTGCGAGAGAGCGGGTGCGATTAGGGATTGGTTATAAAATGCGATTTGAACAGGGTTTCCGAATGGCGAAAGAGATGGTTGCGCAAGGGACGATAGGTCCATTGCAGTTTCTGGCCTTCAATTACTTTCAGGCTACCCCTCCCCAGCCGTGGTATTTAGAGAGTGGTGTACTCCATGAGATTCTCTCCCACATAATCGACTTGAGTAACTGGCTTGTGGCG
>JABUEZ010000200.1 GCA_013314795.1 Candidatus Profundicultor aquiphilus
GGGGGGAGGAAGCGTCCTTGACAGTGCCAAAATCATCGCCGCCGGAGCTACCTATGATGGTGACCCCTGGGACTTCTTCATCGATAAAGCGCCAGTTACCGGAAGAATCAAGATTGTCACGGTGCTCACTCTCGCAGCCACTGGTTCAGAGATGAACCACAATGCCGTCATCAGCAACGACGAAACCAAGGAAAAACTGGTGGTCAAAAGTGATTACCTCTACCCCGATGTCTCCATCCTCGATCCGGAAAACACCCTCACCGTCCCCCGGGACCAGACCGTAAACGGCATCGTGGACATGACCGCCCACGTGTTCGAGCAGTACTTCCATCCCACTCCAGAAACTCCCCTCCAGGACCGCCTCAGCGAGGGAATCCTGCAAACCATCATCGAGTATACCCCTCGCCTCCTTTCTAACCTTGAGGATTACGATGCCCGGGCCACCATCATGTGGTGCGGAACCCTGGCCCTGAACCACTTGATTGAAGCCGGTGTGGAAGGAGACTGGGCCAGCCACCGCATCGAACTCCAGTTAACCGCCTTTTACGACATCCCCCATGGGGCAGGATTGGCCATCGTCTTTCCCCAGTGGATGCAGTATGTCCTGGATGTGATTCCCCACAAATTTGCCCAGTTCGCCGAACGGGTGTGGAAAATTCCCTGCAATGGCTGCAGCGACCGGGAACTCGGCCTTCTGGGGATTGAGGCAACCAAAAAGTGGTTTTCCCAAATCGGGGCTCCGGTAACCCTGCGTGAAGTGGGTATCGGCGAAGAACATTTCCCGGTAATGGCCGAGCGGGCCACCAAAAAAGGCCCCCTTGGTTCCGTGAAAAAGCTTTATAAAGACGACGTCCTGGCGATTCTGTGGATGTGCCGGTGAACCTTTCCCCGAGTTGACGACGCTCAACCCAGGGTATATAATTTTCGCCGTAAAGGGCGCCTGTAGCTCAATAGGATAGAGCAACGGACTTCTAATCCGTAGGTTGTGGGTTCGATTCCCGCCAGGCGCGCCAGAGCGATTTTTCCCTTTAAATCATATTTTTGTGTGTCTTCCTCCCTTGAAAATGCTCATCCTGAAGGGTGTGCCGTACGGAGTTTACTTGCATTTTTCCTTCCACCTTTTACAATAATCTATGGATAATCTCAACGAGGAGGGACACAGGGTGCGCCAAAGAAATCGAGGGCTCTGGCTGATTCTCTCCTGCGTTTTCATCGCCCTGGTGGTGTTTTCCGGGAGCGGGTGCCAGACGGAAACCACCTCACCGCAGGCTACACCAACTGCGTCGCCGACGGTTTTACCTCAAACATCCCCCACGGCCTCGCCGGCACCGATGGGTGTTACCGGAAACTGCCAGGCATACTGAACGATAACCTATCCCCGGCAGGAGTCGGGGAATCAGAGGAGGGATACCATGCGTGCCACCGCAGCGTTAAAGGAGGAACACCGGGCGGTAAAGGCAATGCTTGATATCTGGGAAGGAATCGGCAATCGGTGGCAAAAAACGGGGGAACTGGACGAAGAAGGTTTGTCCTCGACCCTGGAGTTTGCCCAGGTTTTTGTGGACCGGTGCCACCATGGAAAAGAGGAAGATTTGCTTTTCCCCGCCCTGGAAGAGGCAGGTATCCAGAGAGAAGGCGGCCCTATTGGCGTTATGCTTAAGGAACATGAAGAAGGGCGCTCCCACATTCGGGAAATAGCCTCAAGCCTGAAGGAATACCAGAAGGGAAACCGTGAGGCAGCAAAAACGGTGGTGGACAGGATGAAGGCCTACGTCGACCTTCTGCGACAGCACATCGAAAAAGAGGACACGGTGCTTTATGTCCTGGCAGACCAGCACTTTTCCCCGGAAAAGGAGGAGGAACTTCTTCGGGGATTCGAAACCATCGAAGAGGAAAGAATCGGCAAGGGCCGGCATGAAGCATTCCACCGGATGCTTCATGAACTCAGGCAACGTTACCCAAAGTAGCCATGATCAGAGTCAAAAGGGTGTATGCCCCCTACGAAGAAACCGATGGCCTGCGGATTCTGGTAGACCGCCTGTGGCCCCGAGGACTGACGAAAGAAAAAGCCCATGTGGATCTCTGGATGAAAGAGATCGCCCCTTCGGATAGCCTCCGGCGGGAATTCCACCACCAGAGCAACAGATGGGAGGAGTTCCGGAAACGCTACCACAGGGAGCTAGCTCATAAAGGGGATCTGGTGGAAAAAATCCGGCAAATCGAGAGGGAAAAAGGCGTGGTAACCCTTCTGTTCGCCTCCCGGGATGAGGCACGCAACAACGCTGTGGCCCTCCTCCAATTTTTGACCTCCCCAGAGTGATGCGTACCACCCTCACTCAAAGTACACATGACAACCATTACTTGCCTGCCCGTTCTGGTGGGTATTGCCGGAGAACACATTGTTTCCCGGGGGTGCCGTTGGAGGGTAGTTGACCCGATTCCAGGGAGCACCACCGCTATAGACGGAACTGTCCAGGGTGACAAAAATCCCCCCACCCTTACCTTTCGCGGTGTTTCCGGTGATGGTGTTCCCGGATATAACGGCGGAGGAACTCTCGGCAACCAGGATGCCACCGCCCTCCTCTGCTGCTGCAGTATTCTCCGTGATGGTATTCCCGGATATGGTGGCAAGGGAATTTCCATGGACCAGGATTCCACCGCCGGCGCCAGCAGAATTTCCCGTGATGGTATTCTCGGATATGGTGGGAGAAGAGCTTGAACCAGCGAAGATTCCACCGCCAATCGTGGCAACATTTCCGGTGACAATGTTTTTTTCAATGGTGGGGGAAGAACCCATGATGAGGATTCCACCACCCAACTCATACACACCGCCGTGGATAGTAAAACCCCGTAGAACCGCTTCCTTCGTTTCCCCGTGGATAAACTTGACCACGGAATCCAATTTTCCTCCCCCATCAATGATGGTCCGAACCACGATGGAATGGTTATCAGGGTCGGAGCTCCGCAAAATGATATCTTTCCCCATGAAGTCAATGTTTTCGTAGTAGGTCCCTATAGCAACCACGATTTCATCACCATTCTGGGCATCGTAGATCGCTGCCTGGATGGTGAAGTAGTACGTCCCCCGGGTGATATTGTGCACCGGGGGAGCCGGTGTGGGTGTCGGGGTGGGCGTGGGGCTCGCCGTCGGGGTTGGGGTTGATACCGGACCGGTTCCAGAGTTATCGCTACACCCGGAAAAGAGGAACACCAGAAAAACTGCCCAAATGAGAAACATTTGCCATCTCGGAGTGTTCATTTCCTTTCCCCCTCCTTGCATATTTTCCGAGACTGATACCACTATGGTAGCACCAGGATGGACGGTGTCAAGATGGTATCACTCTGCCCACCCACCGTCATCGGGGGGATGGCAGTAGTCTTCCCTCAAACCCTCGCTCATGATTGGGTAAATCGTTCGGTCCCCCGGATGGCGCAGGCGCGTCTGTCGTTCCCGCAATTTGTCCACTCCGTCGTTCCCGCAGGTTTTAAGCGGGAACCCATACCCACGGGAAGCAAAAAAGACATAGATCCCGGCTAAAAAGCATGCCGGGATGACAATGTGGGGGTGCATGCCGGGATGACACGGGAGGAGAAGTCATTCCTGCACGTTTTAAGCAGGAATCCAGGGGTATGAGGGGAAACAGTATCCGGATGCCGGCTCAAGATACGTCACTCCCGCAGGTTTTGAGCGGGAGTCTGGGTATAGACTCCACAGGCCATTTCCTGTTCCCTCATGCCCAAAAGCTTTTCTTGGGTGTCCGGTGTTTGCCAAACCGTGGACCCTTTACCCCTGCACGTGCCGCAGGTGGTTGAGGTAGCTTAAGACAAAAAGGACCTTACCGTGGATGCGGACTTCTCTCGCTTCCAGAATCCGGGGTTCGTAGCGGGTGTTCTTGGGCTGTAATACCACGGTGTTCCCACGAAAGAAAACCTGCTTTATGGTTAACCCTTCCTGGTCCACTTCGAGAACCGCAATGTCCCCGGAGTGGGCCTCAATATCCGGGGAAAAAAGCACCAGGGACCCGGGGATGATCCCGGCTTCAAGCATGGAATCGCCTCTGGCCCGGATGAAGTACAGGCGCAGGCCCTCAGTGCCGGAGGCCATTTCCAGAAAGTCCCGGGGGATGGGTTGAAGCCTTTCGATAAAGTCTTCCAGGCGTTCAGTGGGAGTACCGCAGGGGATATCTCCAGAAAGAAGGGGCACCAGCACCATCTCCGGGGAGAC
>JABUEZ010000201.1 GCA_013314795.1 Candidatus Profundicultor aquiphilus
CAAGACCAGCTTGAATTCTTAAGAACCTTAATTATCACACCCAGTCCATCAGGTTTTGAAGAACAGGTACAGGAGTTGTTCTTGCGACGGGTAAAGAACTGTGTCGATGCCTCTTATAAGGATGTTCATGGGAATGCCTTTGGGGTTATTAATTCCTCCTTAACGCCCAGAGTGATGCTCGCGGGGCATTGCGATGAGATTGGATTCATGGTTGAATATGTGAATGAGCAGGGGTATATCTATTTTTCCACCGTGGGGGGAGTTGACCCTCATATTACCCCCGGTTCCCGGGTGGTGATTCACACCTTGGATGGGCCGATTGCCGGGGTGATCGGGAAGAAACCGATTCATCTTATCGAGGAAAAAGAAAGGCAAAAGGTGGCAAAGATTGAGGAGCAGTGGATCGATATTGGGGCTACGAGCCGGGAGGAAGCTCTGAAGAAGGTTAACGTTGGTGATCCAATTACTTTTGACGTCGGTTTTCAACCGCTTTTGGGTAATCGGGTAGCCGGTAAGGGTTTCGACGACAAGGTAGGAACCTTTGTGGTCGCTGAAGTTTTACGGAAAGTGAATAAAGAGAAACTCCGGTGTGCCCTTTATGGGGTCAGCACTGTTCAGGAAGAACTGGGTTTGCGGGGAGCGAGAACCAGTGCTTTTGGAATTGCTCCGCATATTGGGATCGCGATTGATGTAACTTTTGCTTCCGATTGTCCGGATATTGATAAGCGAAGAGTGGGGGAAATCAGTTTGGGTAAAGGACCGGTGATCGCCCGAGGTCCGAACATCAACCCCAAAGTGTTCAAAAAACTGGTCGAAATTGCTCAAACTCATCAAATTCCTTATCAGATTCAGGCTGAATCCAGAGCCACTGGCACCGATGCAAATGCGATCCAGATTACCCGTGAGGGAGTGGTTACAGGGCTTCTGGGTATTCCGAACCGGTATATGCATACTCCTGCTGAGATTATCGACCTTGCCGATCTCGATAACACAATTAAGCTACTGGTGCTTTTTCTGGAGAGTATCGAAGGCCATGAAGAGTGGATCCCCTGAGGTGTTGGAGTGGAGACGGGATCCCATCACCGGAGTGTGGGTGATCATCGCCCCGCAGAGATCCCAGCGACCCT
Organism: Candidatus Profundicultor aquiphilus; assembly: GCA_013314795.1. Taxonomy (GTDB): domain Bacteria; phylum Atribacterota; class Atribacteria; order Atribacterales; family Caldatribacteriaceae; genus Profundicultor; species Profundicultor aquiphilus. Next base: position 1,128 of record JABUEZ010000201.1, read on the forward strand.
ATGAGTTTGAGGTCGAATTGGAACAGGGTCAGAATTATCCCTGTGTTTTCTGTGAGGGAATGGAATCCTGTACGCCGGAGGAAGCATTCTGTCTCAGAAACGAGGATGGGAAATGGCAGGTTAGGGTTTTCCCGAACAAATTTCCTGCTCTGGGGCGAAGGGAAAAACTTTTCTGGGAAAAAGAAGGTTTGTTCTATGAAAGGATGGGTGGCTTTGGGGTGCACGAGGTTATTGTAGAAACACCGGAGCACTACCTGTCTTTCGTCGATTTTCCCGTGGAGCAACTGGAGCGGGTCGTGTATACCTATCGGGAACGAATGAAATTCTGGGGACAAGAAGAACGCTTGCGCTACTGTCTCATCTTTAAGAATCAGGGCATGCAGGCTGGAGCTTCGATGTTCCACCCTCATTCTCAACTCATTGCTACTCCTGTGATTCCAAAACGGGTCGAAGAGGAACTTGCTTTAGCTCGGGATTTTTATTCTCGTGAACGACGGTGTGTTTTTTGCGCCCTTCTGGAAGAAGAGTTAAAAATGGAAAAGCGCCTTATTTTCAAAAATGAATACTTTGTGGCTCTGGTACCCTATGCGGCCCGTTTTTCTTATGAAGTATGGATTTTGCCCCTTGAACATTGCGCGTACTTTACAGAGTTGGAGCAACTTTCCTCTTTTGCAGAGATACTCAAGCTGGTTTTGCAGGCCTTAGCGGAAGCTCTGGGGAAGCCCGTTTTCAATTTTGTCCTTCACGTGGCCCCCTACCGTCGCGAATCTACCGATGAAGATTGTCGGTGGGTCTACCACTGGCATTTAGAAATCATACCATTTCCTGTTCGTATGGCTGGGTTTGAGTGGGGAACCGGTTTCTATATCAATCCGGTGATACCTGAGAACGCAGCGTCGGTGTTGCGAAAATTGATCGACATCAGAGTGGGTGAGAGCTGTGGCCGCCATTAAGTATGCAATGATTCTGGCTGGGGGAAAAGGGGATCGTCTCAGCGTCCTTTCTGTGGAGCGTGCTAAAGCTGCGGTTCCTTTTGGAGGGTGTTATCGGCTCATTGATTTTCCTCTCAGTAATTGTGTGAATTCGGGGATCTACGACATTGGGATTCTTACCCAGTATCAACCTCGTTCGCTCATTGAACATATTGGAGTGGGACGCCCCTGGGACCTGGATCGTAAAAGAGGAGGAGTGGAACTTTTGCAACCGTATTTGAGTCGTACCGTGGGTGGATGGTACCGGGGAACTGGGGATGCCCTGTACCAAAATATGAACGTTATCCTTCGTAAAAAGGTTTCCCATCTTCTCGTTCTCTCTGGAGATCATGCTTATCTCATGGATTATAATCCTCTGTTCACCTACCACCTGGATCATGATGCTGACGTGACTTTGGTGGTAACCAGGGTCCATCAGGAGGAAGCATCAAGGTTTGGGATTGTGGAGGTGGACGAGCAAAACAATATTATTCGTTTTGATGAAAAACCATCCGTGCCCTGGGGTGACGTTGCCTTCATGGGTATCTACGTTTTTCGAACCGAGTTTCTTTTACAGAAACTGACCGAAAATGCCCGGGAGGAGAAATTTGACCTGGTGCAGAACGTCATTCGCGAAAGCATTGGTAAGGTCAAAATGAAGGCGTATTTTTATACTGGTTTGTGGTTTGATGCTGGTACGGTAAAAGCTTACTGGGAGGCCAATATGCATCTCCTGGTGCCCCTTCCCTCCTTTAATCTCTACGATCCCGACTGGGTCATCTATACCAATCGCCCTCCCTATCCGCCGACGAGAATCTGTCCCGGCTCGTTGGTGCAATCGAGTATAATTGGAGAGGGAGCTTTCATCAGAGGCCATGTTTTTCGTTCGGTGCTCTTTCCGGGTGTGGTGGTGGAAGAAGGTGCTCAGGTGACTGATTCGATCGTTTTTAATAATTCGGTGATCAAAAAGAAGGCTCGGGTTATAAAGAGTATTCTGGATAAAAACGTGGTTGTGGGAGAAGAAGCCGTGCTCGGGTATGGGGAGGACCTGACGCCAAACTTAGTGCGTCCTGAACTCTTGAGCTGGGGAATTAACTTGGTTGGCAAAAATAGTCGTATTCCCCCTTTCTGTGTTATTCACCGTAACTGTCTTGTGGGTATTGGGGTGAGCGAGGAACGATTTGAGGGCTTAAAGGAAATACGAAGTGGTTCTGTAGTAGTTTGAGATTCTGGACGTTAGGGGGTCTTAACCTTGCTTTTAGGGATTCTGCTCATGATTTTAACTCTTTACGGGCTTTTGCTGTTCTGGATCGTGAATGAGAAATTGAAAGAAACCGGTGTTTTGATTCGAGAAGTGGGGAGAAAGCTGGAAGAGGTGGAAAAGAAATTGTCTTTATTGCTCGAGTCTGGAGACGAAGGGGGGGAGAATACAAGTAGAGAGGCCGTAGAAGAGCATTTTTCTTTTCGCCTTTTACAAAGAGAGAAGAAAGAAGAGAAAGGAGAATGAGAATGAACTTGAGAAAGAGTTTGATTCCTCTTTTTATTTTGCTATTGGGGTTTGCCGCTTTGGCTTTTGCTCAGGAGCAACCTGCTCCTTCCAGTGCTCCTGCCAGTAATGCAACTCAGGTTATTGTGGCACAGGTAAATGGAGAACCAATTTATCTGAGCGAGTTAGAGGAAATCTGGAACAGTCTCCCTGAATCCTATCGAGTTCAATTTCCTGGAGGTATGAAAGATTTACTGGAACAACTGGTGCGGCAGACTCTGATCGTTCAGGAAGCTAAAAAGAATAATCTGGAAAACGATCCTGTGGTGTTGAAAAGGCTGGAAAACCTGAAGAAACAAGTTGTGGTGAGTGAGTTCATTAAAAGGGAGATTCTGGACAAAGTTAAGGTCAGTGACGAGGAAGTGGAGAAAGAGTACAACGCCAATCCCACTCTCTACACGGAGCCTGAACAGGTTAAGGTCAGCCACATTATGGTCAGCACTAAAGAGAAGGCTCAGGAGGTTCTGGAGGAATTGAAGAGTGGTAAACCCTTCGAAGAAGTGGCCAAAGGTAAGTCAGAGTCTCCCGATGCGGGAAGTGGTGGTGCCATGGGATA
>JABUEZ010000202.1 GCA_013314795.1 Candidatus Profundicultor aquiphilus
TGCGGACCCTGAAACAGGTGACGGTGGAAGATGCGCTTCTGGCGGAAGAAATGTTCAGCATCCTCATGGGCGATGCGGTGGAACCCCGGAGGGAGTTCATCCGGGAGCATGCCCATGAAGTGGTGAATCTCGATATATAAGGACGGAAGGCCATGACGGAAGAAAAGGGAAAAGTAATTCTGGTTGATATCTCCGGCGAGATGAAAGATGCCTATCTCAACTACGCCATGAGTGTCATCGTGGGGCGGGCTCTGCCCGATATCCGCGATGGCTTAAAACCAGTGCAGCGGCGGATTCTCTACGCCATGCACGAAATGAACCTGCGCTTTGGAGAACCCTACCGCAAAAGCGCCCGCGTGGTGGGGGACGTCCTGGGGAAATACCACCCCCATGGGGACATGGCGGTGTATGAGGCCCTGGTGCGCATGGCCCAGGATTTCACCTACCGCTATCCTCTGGTGGACGGCCACGGAAACTTCGGCTCGGTGGATGGAGACCCTCCGGCGGCCATGCGCTACACCGAAGTGCGGATGGCTGCCATTGCCTCGGAGATGCTCCAGGACCTGGAGAAAGAAACGGTGGAGTTTATCCCCAACTTTGATGAATCGGCCAAAGAACCGGTGGTCCTTCCGGCCGCCTTTCCCCAGCTCCTCGCTAACGGAGCTTCAGGTATCGCCGTGGGGATGGCCACCAACATCCCTCCCCACAACCTGGGAGAGCTCATCGATGGGATCCTTTTCCTCATCGACCACCCGGAAGCTGATTATAGAGAGCTTCTCCGCTTCATTCCCGGACCGGATTTCTCCACCGGGGGAAAAATCGTGGGACGCCGGGGGATTGAGGACTACTTCCGGGAGGGGAAGGGGAAGTTTACCCTGCAGGGAGAGGCCTATTTCGAAGAAATCGGGAAGGGGAAGCAGGCCCTTATAATCCGGGAGCTTCCCTACCAGGTGAATAAAGCGCAACTGGTGGAGCACATTGCCCACTTGATCGAGGAGAAGAAGCTCCCCGAAGTGGTGGAGGTGCGGGATGAGTCCGACCGGGACGGGGTAAGGGTGGTGCTGGAACTGCGCCGGGGGGCCAATCCCCGCTATGTGATGAACTATCTCCTCAAGCACACCGCCTTCCGGGTGAGCTTTGGGGTGATCCTTCTGGCGCTCGTCGAGGGAAAACCGGAAATCCTGGGGATGAAGGAGGCCCTCACCCATTTCATCGAGCACCGCAAAACCGTGGTGCGACGGCGCAGCACCTTTGAGTTGCGCGAGGCCGAGGAAAAGATCCACATCCTGGAAGGATTCCTCAAGGCCCTGGATCACATCGATGCGGTGATTGCCACCATCCGTGCCTCCCAGAGCGTTCCGGAGGCCAAGGAGGCCCTGGTGAAGCGCTTCTCTTTCACCGAAAAGCAGGCCCAGGCGATTCTGGAGATGCGCCTGCAACGGCTGGTGGCCCTGGAGCGAGAGAAGATCGCCGCCGAGTACGAGGAACTCAAGGAGAAGGTGGCCCGCCTGCGGGAAATCCTCTCCCGGGAAGAGGTGCTTTTGGGGGTGGTGAAGGAGGAACTGGAGGCCATCCGGGCCAAGTACGCCGATTCCCGCCGCACCAAAATCGTGGACGAGGAAGGCGAAGTGGAGGAAGAAGAGCTCATCCGGGAAGAGGACATCGTCATCACCCTCACCCGGGATGGCTACGTGAAGCGGGTTCCGCTTCTCACCTACCGCCGGCAGGGTCGGGGTGGGAAGGGAATCACCGGCATCACCACCAAGGAAGAGGACCTGGTCAGCGACATCACCGTGACCACCACCCTTTCCCGGGTGCTCCTTTTCACCAGCTCCGGGCGGGTTTTCCAGCTTCCCGCCCACCGCATTCCGGAAGCCCCCCGTCAGGGGAAGGGGATGCATCTTGCCAACCTCATTCCCCTGGAGGGAGAGGAACGGGTTGTAACCCTCATTCCGGTGCGCAATTTCGAAGAAGGGAAGTACCTCTTCTTTGTCACCCGGCGCGGCAAGGTGAAGAAGAGCGATCTCCTGGAATTCATGTCCATCACCCGCAAGGGCATCCGGGCCATCACCCTGGAAGAGGGTGACACCCTGAGTGCGGTGTTCATCACCCAGGGAGAAAGCGAAGTGTTCCTGGCCACCGCTTTGGGTTATGGACTCCTCTTTTCGGAGAAGGATGTCCGGCCCATGGGCCGTTCGGCCGGTGGAGTGCGGGGGATGAACCTGCGAGAGGGCGACCGGGTGGTGGGAGCCTGTCTTTTGAACCGCAAGGAAACTCTCCTGGTGGTGTCAAGCTTAGGTCTGGGAAAGCGCATGGAAATGGCCGATTTTCCCCGGCACCGTCGGGGTGGTCGGGGAATCATCATCATGAGGACGGGGAAGAAGGGAGGGCCTCTGGTGGGCATTGTGTCGGCGGAAGGGAACGAAGAGGTGCTGGTTTCTACGAGAAGCGGCCTTCTCATTCGCCTGCATCTTTCGGAAATCCCGGTTCAGGGACGGATGACGCAGGGAGTGCGGTTGATTCGCCTGGAAAAAGATGACGAAATTGCGGATGTGGCTCTGGTCAAATGATACCCGGCTCTCACGGTGGAAGACGGATCGAACTTGAGCGCTCCGGGGTAAATATCCGGGCCGATTTTAGCGCCAGCATCAATCCCTGGGGGCCTCCAGAGGTGCTGAAGGAAAGGTGGGGGGAGCTCCTCCGGCTGGTGGAAGCTTACCCTCCCCTTGATTGGTCCCTTTACCGGAAGCCGATGGCGGCGCTCTATGGGTATGATCCGGATTTCATCCTTCCCTGTAACGGCGCCACTCAGGGAATTTACCTCCTTTCCCGGCTGCTGGCGGCCCAGAGAATTTTGGTGCTTGAGCCCCTCTTCACCGAGTATGCCCGGGCCTTCGAACTTTCCGGGAAAGTGGTTTTCCGTTTTTCCCTTTTCCCGGCCTTTGAGCGGGACCACCTGGTAAAGATGATTCAGGCTAAAAGAATTGAGGCCCTGGTTTTCGGAAATCCCTCCAACCCCCTGGGGGAGGTGGGAGGAGTGTCTTTATACCGGTATCTGCGGGAAGCGGGATTCTCCGACCTTACTGTCATCGTGGATGAGGCCTTTCAAGAGTTTATGGGGGAGGAAACAAGCCTTTCAGAAGCGGTGAGGAAGGACCGGAACCTCTATCTTGTCCGGTCCCTCACCAAGTACTACGCCATTCCGGGTCTGCGGGGAGGGTTTGTCCTGACACATCCTGACAACGTGGCCACTCTGGAACGGTACCTTGAGCCCTGGAGCTGTAACGGAATTCTCTGGGGGGTGCTGGAGCTATTGAGCGCCGCGGATTTGTCCTCCTTTCACGGCCTCACCCGGGAAAACCTCCGCCGGGAGAAGGACTTCCTGGAGACTCAGTTCCGGCGATTTTCTTCCCTCCTCGAATGGTATCCATCCCGGGTCAACTTCTACACCTTCCGGGTGAAGGAGAAGCCGGGGGATTTCTTCCGTTTCCTGTGCGCTGAAGGGATTCTGGTGCGGAGTTTGGCCGAGTTTTTTGGCCTGGGGGAGGGGTTTTTCCGCCTGGCGGTGCGCCGGCGGGAGGAAAACGAACTCTTTTTCGAGGTGGTGGAGGAATTTGCCCGAAAGCTATGATCGGAGTGTCCTCCTTCTGGGAGGAGCGCGCAGCGGCAAAAGCCATCTGGGGGTGCGCATGGTGGAGGAAAGCGGCCTAAAGCCGGTGTACTGCGCTACCGGTGTTCCCCTGGATGCGGAGATGGAAGAACGCATTGCCCGCCACCGGGCCGAGCGGGGGGAACGCTGGGTTACCGTGGAAACACCCTTTGACTTTGGCGGGGTCCTGGGGAGGGATCTGCGGGGGGTGGGGCTTCTTTTGGACTGTGTCACCTTTTTCCTCAATAACCTCCTCTTTCGGGAAAAGGAGGAGGAGAAAGCCCGCGCCCTGGCTTATCGGGAACTCGGGGCGCTTCTTGAAAAACGGAGAAAGGAGGGTTTTTTCCTGGTGCTCATTTCCAATGAGGTGGGGCTGGGGATTGTGCCGGAGACCCCGGAAGGGCGCATTTTCCGGGACCTCCAGGGGCAGGTGAATCAGTGGCTGGCAAGTGAGGTGGATGAAGTGTACATGCTTTTGGCGGGGATCCCATGGCGACTGAAATGAGGATTGGGAAATTCTTGCGTCTGGCCTTTGGGTTTC
>JABUEZ010000203.1 GCA_013314795.1 Candidatus Profundicultor aquiphilus
GGAGTTTAACCGTGCCGAAGCCCTCTCTGATGAAAAGCGGGCGGGTACGGTGGGATTTGCCCTTACCATGCTCCAGAGGCGTCTTGCTTCTTCGCCAGAAGCGATTTACCAGTCCCTACGCCGGCGACGGGAGCGTCTGGAAAAGCAACTGCGAGAAGTAAAACTTCTGAAAAGAGGGACCGAGGTAGTCTTTCCTGTTTCAGTTGCTCTTGATCAGGAAGAACTGGAAGACCTGGAAGATGCTCCTGAGATTGACGCCGTGGCTAAAGAAGAGGAGATTCTTGACCAGGCCACCGCTTCCCAGACGATTGAGGAACTGGAGAAGGAAATCGCTACCCTGAAGCACCTGGAAGTGCTTGCCCAAACGGTGCGTCAGCGTGGCGAGGACCGGAAATGGCGGGAACTGGCTCAGCTCCTTTCTGAGATTTTCGCCAAGAAGCAAATCGAAGCGAGTAGGACGGTACCTCAATCGCCGAAGAAACTTATCATTTTTACCGAGTACCGGGATACACTGAATTACCTGAAAGAGCGCATCGAGACCTTCCTGGGAAATCCCCAGGTGGTGGTGGGAATTCATGGCGGGATGGGACGGGAGGAACGAGCGCAAACTCAGGAACGCTTCCTCTATGACCCAGAGGTACTCATTCTCCTCGCTACCGATGCTGCTGGAGAGGGAATTAACCTTCAACGGGCTCATCTCATGGTAAACTACGACCTCCCTAGAACCCGAATCGCATCGAACAGCGATTTGGTCGAATTCATCGTATTGGTCAAACAGAGGTGTGTCATCTCTGGAATCTTGTGGCCATCGAAACTCGAGAGGGCGATGTTTACTGTACTCTCCTTCGCAAGCTCGAAGAAGCTCGGAAAGCGCTGGGAGGAAAAGTCTTCGACGTTTTGGGGAAACTCCAGTTTGAGGGGAAGCCTCTGCGGGATTTGCTCCTTGAAGCCATCCGTTATGGAGAAAAGCCTGAAGTCCGCGCTCGCCTGACCCAGGTGGTCAGCGAAGCGCTTGATGTTACACATTTGCAGGAACTCCTGAACGAGCGGGCTCTGGTGAGGGAAGCCATGACACCGGAGACTCTTCACCGGGTCCGGGAAGATATGGAACGGGCTGAGGTGCGACGGCTTCAACCACACTACATCGAGTCTTTCTTTCTGGAAGCATTTCGCTTCCTGGGAGGAACGGTGCATAAACGGGAAGCACACCGCTATGAGATCACCCATGTTCCCGCTTTGGTTCGAGAACGTGATCGAATGATCGGCCGAGGAGAACCAGTTCTTTCCCGGTATGAACGAATCACCTTCGAAAAAGACCTTATCCACGTGGCTGGAAAACCCATGGCGGCGTTCATTGCCCCAGGTCACCCACTGCTTCAGGCGGTTATCGACCTTCTCCTTGAACGCTATCGGGACCTTCTGCGTCGAGGGACGATGCTCGTTGATGAAAATGACCTGGGAACTTACCCCAGGGTGATTTTTGCCCTGGAACATGCCATTCGGGATGGACGGGTGACCCCTTCAGGAGAGCCGGTGTACCAGTCAAGGCGGATGCTCTACCTTGAAGTTGATAGCCATGGTCAAATCCGCCCTGTGAACGGTGCTCCGTATCTCGATTATCGTCCTTTACGGGATGACGAACCCTCCCCGGAAACCATCTGGCAGCGTCCGGAGTGTTCCTGGATTACGCCGGATCTCGAGAATACTGTTCTTTCCTACGCCATCGAGCACCTCGTTCCCGAACACCTGGAGGAAATCCGGACCCAGAAGTTGCGCCTCATTGAAAAAGCACGTTACGCCATTCGGGATCGTCTCACCAAGGAAATCGCCTATTGGGACCATCGGGCCGAAGAACTGAAACTCGAGGAAACAAGCGGTAAAGCCAACCTCCGCATTACGGCCCAGGAAGCGCAGCACCGCGCCGATGAATTGGCTTTGCGTTTGCGCCAGCGCATGCATGAGCTTGACCTTGAAGCTCAGATAACCGCTCTTCCCCCAGTTGTTCTTGGTGGCTTTCTTGTGGTCCCTCGGGGACTTCTTCTGCACATGGTGGGCCAGGCAACTATACCTCTGGGAGATGCTCAGGATCGTCTCCGTGCCGCCGCTTACGCTCGAGAAATCGTCATGCAGGTAGAGCGGGAACTTGGTTTCGAACCCATTGACCGAGAGAAAGAATGCCTTGGTTACGACATCGAAAGCCGCGATCCTCAAACCGGTAAACTCCGCTTCATCGAAGTCAAAGGGCGACTCCACGGGGAAATGGTCCTCACGGTAACCCGTAACGAAATTCTTACCTCTCTCAACAAACCCGACGACTATATCCTGGCCGTGGTGGAATTTTTTGACGATTCAACCTACCACGTCCATTACATCCGCCATCCTTTCCAGCGAGAACCGGATTTCGGAGTTACCAGCGTGAATTATAATGTGAGTGAACTCCTTTCTCGGGGAGAGAGGATAAAATGAAAGGGGGGTAAGTAGGGGGCATATGGGGTAAAAGTAACAGAGTTCCATTACATTGCGCTTTTGGAAAATGTACCATCGATTCTTCAGATAGGCATCTTGAGTCACGAATTGGCGTCAAAGCTTAAACCGGCTTCTTTTGCCGATCCAAATGTTCAGCAACGGCGTTCATGGAAGTTAGTCGATGGAAAAAAGCCGCTTCATTCTTTTGTCAATCTCTACATCTATGCTCGTAACCCAGCCATGTATGCCCTGGTGCATCGGGATGACTGTGTTGATGAGTTGTGTGTTCTGCGTGTGAGTCTTAAAGTTCTTGAAAAGCCTGGGATATACATCACCGATGGCAATGCAGCCGATGCAGAAACAACTTTTACCAAAGGTTTGAAGGGCTTTGAAAACATTGACTGGGAGATTCTTCTTGCTCCTTCCTGGCTTCCCAGAGATGAAGGATATGAAGAGCGTAAGCGCATTAAATGCGCTGAGGTGCTTGTACCACATAGAGTTGAGCCGGAATACATTTTTGGTGCGTGGGTTGCTTCTTGGAGGGTAAAGTATAAACTTGAGGCGATGACACCGGCTTTACCAGTGGACATCAATTCGGCTCTCTTTTTCCAGTGAAACATATGGCGGACAATCTGAAAGTTCTGGTCGGAAAGAATATTTTCGATTCCCAGGCACAAACCCTGGTCAACACTGTTAACTGTGTTGGGGTGATGGGGAAAGGTTTGGCTCTGGAGTTCAAGAAACGCTTTCCCCAGATGTACGAGGACTATGTAGAACGCTGTCAGCGAAAAGAGCTCAAAATTGGCCAGCCTTATCTGTACACTGCTTCAAAACCCTGGATTTTGAACTTTCCCACCAAATATCACTGGCGCCAGGGATCGAAGCGTGACTATATCGAAAAGGGGCTTCAGTACTTGCTTGAACATTACCGGGAGTGGGGAATTGAGTCACTGGCTGTTCCTCCTCTTGGCTGCGGAGAAGGAGGGTTAGCCTGGGAGGTAATAGGTCCAATCATTGAATGGTATCTCTCACGGATGGATATCCCTGTGGAACTTTATGCTCCATATGATCTCTCCTCTCGGGAAGAGTTTGCATTGTCATACCCCATCCGTGGTCGTATTTCCCCAGGTATGGTTATCCTTCTTTCTCTATTCCATTGTCTTGGGGAACAATCTCAGGATGTTACTGCGGAATTTCTCCAGTATATTGCTTATTTAGCGTGGGCTTTTGGGTTGCCGGTTGATTTTCCATTTCGGTGGGAAAATGGTGTCCTCAAAGTTGAAAAGTTCAAAACCATCCTCGGGCAATGTGTCAACAACGGGCTTTTAGCAAAGGCAAAGGATAAACAGAAAAATCGGACAGTGTTTCGTCCGGCTCCTGAACTGCGCTCGTTCCTGGAAAGGTACCCTCATCTTTTTATGTCCCAGGTCGAGCAACTGGCATCATTCCTTATGGGTCGTACCGGTGAAGACGTAAGGAGCGCTTCGCTTTTGGTGTTCATCGCAAGACAGTTAGCCCAAAGATTTGGAAGAAGCCCTTCCAGAGAGGAAATCATCGACGAGTTTACGAGGAGAAATAGTGACTTCTTCCTTCGGGGGGAAAAACTTGCTCTTTTGTTTGATGACCTGGTAAGTGTGGGTTTATTGTCACGGGATAAAGGTTCCTGATTTTTCGAAACACTTTTCGCTGAGGAGGCATGGTATTATGGAGTTGAATTTTTC
>JABUEZ010000204.1 GCA_013314795.1 Candidatus Profundicultor aquiphilus
GGATACTGTAAGGAGATGCATTTTTGAGGGAGAAGTTCGACCGGAGGATGTCGCTGCAGTGAGTGTCAGCGCCAGTTCCTGTACGGTGCTCCCCGTGGATCGTTTCGGCAATCCCAAGTACAGGGCGATTTTGTGGATGGATGTGCGGGCCTTTGACCAGGCAGAGAGAATCAATGCGACTTCTCATCCTGTCCTCAGGTATGCTGGTGGGCATGAGTCGCCGGAATGGATGATCCCCAAAGCTCTCTGGTTCAGAGAGAACCTTCCCGATGTGTTTGCCAATTCCGATTATTTTGTGGAATCCCAGAACTGGATCATTTTCAAGCTGACGGATCGCTGGGTTACGTCACTCAATAACGCCATCTGTAAGTGGAACTATTGCCCGACTGAGGAAGGATGGCCGGTTTCTCTATTGCGGGAGCTAAATTTTGAGGAGTTGCTTCAAAAGTGGCCCAGAGAAATTATCCCCGTTGCGCAGAAGGTGGGGGAGTTGAGTAAAAGGGCAGCTTATGACCTTGGCCTGGTTCCAGGAACTCCTGTCATTCAGGGTGGTATCGACGCCTATGCGGCAATGGTTGGTCTGGATGTGGTCCACCCCCAGAGACTGGCCATGGTCATTGGTCCTTCTACCTGTCATCTGGCGGTTTCGGAACACCCCATTTTCAGTCCGGGTATCTGGGGTCCCTATTATCAGGCGGTTTTGCCAAATATGTGGATTCTCGAAGGTGGTCAAAGCACCACTGGATCGCTTGTCCGATGGTTTGTGGATCACTTTGCCAGAGAGGAATGTGGTGGTCCTTGTGAATTGAAAGAAAGAGAGTTTGAAATTCTGGATGGCATGGTTGCGCAGGTTCCACCGGGTTCAGAGGGACTTATTGTTCTCGATTACTTTCAGGGCAATAGAAGTCCTTATCAGGATCCTCTGGCAAGAGGAATGGTCCTGGGCCTATCGCTCAGCCATACCAAAGTTCACATTTTGCGGGCGATTTACGAAGGTGCGGCATATGGCACCTATCATATCCTGGAAACGCTGGCCAAGAGTGGTTTTGAGGTCCAGGAGATGTACGTGAGCGGGGTTGGTGCTCGAAGTAGGCTGTGGTTGCAGATTCATGCTGATGTCACGAATGTTCCCATCTATCTCACCACCGTGGAAGAAGCCAGCACCCTGGGAACGGCCATTTATGCGGCGGTGGGAGTGGGATTTTATGACAGTATTCCAGAAGCGACGCTCAAAATGGTCCAGGTTTCAGGGCAGATCTATCCCAACCGGAAGCACCACGAGATTTACCGTTTCTATTATGACCAATATTTGCGATGCTATTTTCAGCTTAAGGATATTATGCATGATATCTCCACCCATACCAGCAGTTTCAGAGCTCTGGGAAAAGAATAAAGTTTTGGGATATTTCTTGACAATTCCCTCGCGCTTATTTAAAATTCAATTTGTCTTTGTGTTTTTCAATTTGGCCCCTTTACGAAGTGGGTAAAAGTCGGAGGAGAAGAAAGGCCATGCAGACTAAAACGTATATGCCATCGATTAAGGAAATAGAAAAGAAATGGTATATCGTTGACGCGAAGGGAAAGGTTTTGGGAAGGTTGGCTACCCAGATTGCCAAGATTTTAATGGGGAAGCATAAAACCATTTACACTCCTTCCTGGGACACGGGAGACTTTGTGATCGTGGTAAATGCCAAGGAAATACAGGTTACCGGAAAAAAACTGGAGCAGAAATTGTATCGCTGGCACACCGGTTATCCTGCAGGTTTCAGAGAGGAATCCTTAGGAACTCTCCTGGGGAGGAAGCCAGAGGAAGTTTTGCGAAGAGCGGTCTGGGGGATGCTTCCACATCACCGCCTGGGAAGGAAGCTGATTCGGAAGTTGAAAATTTACAGTGGTCCTTCTCATCCCCACGCGGCGCAGAACCCAATTCCTTTAGAGATAAGGAGTGAATGAAGTGAGTGTGGCGATAAAGTACTACGCTACAGGGAGAAGGAAGCATGCAGTGGCCAAAGTCTGGTTGACTTTGGGTAGTGGAAGGATCCGGGTGAATGGGAGACCGCTTCAGGAATATTTTCCTTGTCCATCCTGGCAAATATTGGTTACCAAACCCCTGGTTCTTACCGGAAGGGATTCAAGACTGGATGCAGAGGTTTTGGTAAAGGGTGGAGGTTTGAGTGGCCAGGCTGGAGCGGTGGCTCATGGTATTGCTCGAGCTCTGCTTCTTGTTGATGAAAACCTTCGTCCGGTCCTGAAAAAGGCAGGGTTGCTGACCCGTGATCCTCGTATGAAAGAGCGCAAGAAATACGGACAGAGGTCTGCAAGGGCCAGGTTCCAGTTCTCCAAACGATAACCATAACCCCCCTCTGTCGAGGGGGTTTTTTATTTTCCCTCTTCCTTGAAGCTATCGGATCAGTCCCGTAAGGGGTGAAAAATGGGTTTATATCCTCGTTTAGAGATTAATCTGGAAGTAATCCAGAGCAATGTTATTACCCTTCTTGAGCAGTGCAAAAAGTGGTGTATCAGACCAGTTTTTGTCACAAAGGGGTTCTTGGCCGATTTTCCACTGGTAAAAATGCTCTATGAGGCTGAAGTACGAAATTTTGCGGATTCGAACCTTGTGAACCTCCTCCGGATACGGACACTGTTTGGGCAGAGCGCCCGCCTTACTCTGATTCGTCTTCCCATGCGCGGTGAATTGGAAACCATCTGTGAGCACAATATCATCCCCTTTGTTTCTCACTGGGGGGCATTGCAGGATATTAACGCTGTGGCAGAGGAAAAAAAGAAAAAGCAGAAGGTGGTCCTGGCCGTAGAAAGTGGCGATGCTCGGGAGGGATTTTTGCCTGATGAATTGCTTCGGATCGGGGAAAGGGTGCGGGAACTGCCGTGGGTTGCTATCGAGGGAGTAGGCTCAACCCTGGCTTGTCTCAACGGGGTTTTGCCGAACCCGGTGACTATGAGGTGGCTCATTGAATTCAAGGAAGAGTTGGGGAAAAAGCTTGGTGGCCAAAAAATTTTTCTCTCAGTTGGGGGGACAACCTTTATAGAACTCTGGGAAAACGAGGGGAACTGGAATGGAGTGGATGAAATCCGTTTCGGAGAGGCCTTTCTTTTCGGAAGCGATATCAGTCGGAAAAGGGATATCAACTGGTTGAGGCAGGGTGCGTTCACCGTCTGGGCTGAAATCGTAGAAGTGTACTCAAAGAGAGTAGCCCAAGACTCGGTAAGGGGTTTCGATGCTTTTGGGGGAATTGCCTCCACGTCGACTTGGGGACAGAGAAAAAGGGCTCTGCTGGCCCTGGGAAAACAGGATATCGACGAAAACCAGTTATATTTCCCCGGCGAGGGTGTTAAAATAGTAGGAGCAACCAGTAACTACCTGGTGGTGGACATCGAAGAGAGTGAGAAAGACTATCGGGTAGGGGATGTGGTAGGCTTTCGTGCCGGGTACGGGGCGGTGCTGCGAGCTTTTCTCTCTCCTTATGTGGAAAAGGTATACGTGAGAAAAGGGGAAGGTGTTGAGGATGAAGAAAAGTTTCAGGGGAAAACATTTTCTGGATCTCGCTGATTTTTCCAGGGATGAGATTCTTTTTATCCTAGACTCCGCAGAGGATTTGAAAAAACGATGGATACTGGGGGAAGAACCAAAAGTTTTGCATGGGAAAATTCTGGCGCTCCTCTTTGAGAAACCTTCTTTGCGAACCAGGGTTTCTTTTGAAGTTGCGGCACGACAACTGGGGGGAGAGAGCTTCTACCTTGGTCCGCAGGAAGTTGGCTTGGGGAAAAGAGAGTCTATCAAAGATGTGGCCCAGGTTTTGAGTCGCATGGTCGACGGAATAGTGGTGCGAACTTTTGCCCACGAGAACGTTCTGGAGCTGGCCCGCTATTCTGCAGTTCCGGTTATTAACGGTCTCTCAGATCTCCACCATCCCTGTCAGGTTTTGGGAGACCTGTTGACGGTAAAAGAGAGGAAAGGCAACCTGGGCGTGAAGGTATGTTTTATAGGTGACGGGAATAACGTTTGCCACTCCTGGATTGTGGCCGCAGCGGTGCTCGGTCTCAATCTGACCGTCAGCACTCCTTCAAGGTACCAACCCAAAGAAGAAATCTGGGGCTGGGCGCAGAAGAAGAGTCAGGAAAGTGGAGCGAAAATTGTCTAAGA
>JABUEZ010000205.1 GCA_013314795.1 Candidatus Profundicultor aquiphilus
AAAGCCGGAGTATACACTGTTGTGATTACCGCCAATGCGACCAAGGCTTCTCTGGGTGGTGAGGATGCCGGTACAAGTGTGGTTGCAAAAGGTGGTACCATTGTAATCAATGGTTATTCGGTTGTTGCTGCGACCGGTGAAGACTTGGCAAATGTAATTTTGAAGATCAACAATATCTCTGATCTCACCGGCGTCGAAGCAGCGGCCTCCGGGAATAGTATTGTTCTCTCTTCTACAGGTTACGGAAGTAGTGCGACCATTAACGTTTCCGGAGATAATGATGTTCTCAAGAGCTTAGGGCTTGCGAGTAGTTCTTCTACGGCGCAGGTTCTCTCTGCAGCCGGAACGGACATTGCCGGAACCATCCACGACAAGACTGCTGTCGGTGTGGGTGGCAAACTCACGTTGAGCTTGAGTGGCGACGACGCGGATGGATTGTCTATCGAAATTGACCCATCGAAGCTAACCTTAGATACTGGTGCTAGTCTTCAGTTCTCTGCAGTGGTCGATAATAGCGGAGTGGTCACACTCCATATCGGGGCAAACAAAGACCAGACCATGGACGTCACCATCAATGACATGCGCGCCGCTGCTTTGGGTGTAAATGCTATAGACGTGACCAGTAAGAGTGCTGCAGAAAGTGCAATTCAAGCTCTGGATACTGCTATTAATACCGTATCTACCGAGCGTTCCAAACTTGGTGCCTACCAGAACCGTCTGGAACACACCATTGCTAACCTCGGTGTGGCGCAAGAAAACCTCACCGCTGCTGAGTCCCGTATCCGCGATGTCGATATGGCTGCGGAGATGATGGAGTTCACCAGAGCGCAGATTCTCCTGCAGGCTGGTACTGCCATGCTTGCGCAGGCCAACACCATGCCTCAGGCAGTGCTGCAGTTGCTGAGGTAATATACAAAAAGGGGGGACCTTTTGGTCCCCCTTTCTTTTAAATCTTCTTTCAACCTTTGGGGAGAAGATGTGGTATGAAAGTGAACCTTTCAGGTGGAATTTTGGAAAACCAGAAAACCCTGTCCTTTGTTGAAGAGTCGAAGGGTGAGTTTAGTCCTTCCCTGGAAGAAAATAGAGAAAAACCCCAGGTAGAGGAGAAAGAGGAGCGTTCTCTGGAACCTGAAAAGACCAGGGAATTTGCCGAAGCACTCAATCGGCTTTTTCAGGCTTTCAACTTGGAACTCCGACTCACCGTTCATGAACCGACCAGAGAAATCATTGCCCGGATTGTAAACCGCCAGACGGGTGAAGTAATCCGCGAGATCCCCCCTGAGAGATTCCTTGACATGATTGCCAAGCTCCGGGAACTGGTGGGGGTATTGATTGATGAAATAGTATAGGAGCGTGATACAATGGCCGGCTTAAATGTGGGTGGTCTTGCTTCTGGTCTTGATACAAATAGCATTATCGAACAGTTAATCGCACTTGAGAGAACAGTTATCACCAGTCTTGAGAGGAAAAAGAGTACTTATCAAACCAAGCTCAGTCTCTGGCAGGAATTTAACACCAAGCTTTTATCCCTCCAGACCAGTGTTTCTTCCCTATCGTCTTCGTCGGTGTTTGCAAACAAAGTAGTGACGGTCAGTAACACCAGTGTTCTTTCTGCTACGGCTAATTCCAAGGCTTTAACCGGGAGTTATGCCATTACCGTGGAACAACTGGCCTATGCGCACCAGATCGCAAGTAGCAATGCTTATG
Organism: Candidatus Profundicultor aquiphilus; assembly: GCA_013314795.1. Taxonomy (GTDB): domain Bacteria; phylum Atribacterota; class Atribacteria; order Atribacterales; family Caldatribacteriaceae; genus Profundicultor; species Profundicultor aquiphilus. Next base: position 1,708 of record JABUEZ010000205.1, read on the forward strand.
CTAACTATGATACGTTAACCTTTGGAGAAGGAACCATCACCCTCCAAGTAGGAAGTGGGACACCTACAGAAATCACCATCGATTCTTCGAATAACACCCTGCAGGGCATTATGAATGCCATAAACTCTGCCAAAGCCGGGGTTCAGGCTTCTATTGTGAACACTCAGGATGGGTACAGATTGCTTCTGACCAGCAATACCACCGGTACCGCTGGAGCCATTGCCATTGCAGCTAGCTTAACCGGAGGGGATGCAGAACTTTCTTCTTTTTCCGAGATCCAGGCTGCTCAGGATGCTCGTATCCTCCTTGGAACCACGAATCCCATCGTTTATGAGTCCTCGTCCAATGTGGTGAGTGATCTTCTGTCGGGGGTTACCATCACCCTCAAAGGCACTGGAACTGTGAATGTCGAAATTACCCAGGATCGAGCAGGAATCAAAAGCGCCGTTTCAAGTTTTGTCGAGGCATACAATAACGTGATTTCGTTTGTCGAAAAGAACACTTTTTATAATGTGGATACTAAAGTTGCCGGGAACCTGCTTGGGGATGCGAATTTGTACCGCATTGTGAGTAATTTGGCCAGCACAGTTCTGGGACGTGTTTCCTATAGTAATGGTGGTTACGATAGTTTAGCATCCATTGGAATCTCCGTTGACCGGTACGGCTATCTCTCTCTGAATACAGCTAAACTTGAGGAAGTTCTGAACAATAACCCTGAAGCATTACAAAGGCTTTTTGCAGGAGGAAGTTCTTCCTCTGAAAAAGGTCTTGCCTCGCTTTTAGCAGAGAAACTCAAGTTTGTGACCGATCCCTATCGGGGTACGATTAAGACCGTTCAGGACCATTATAATAAATTGATCGGAGACATCGGTAAGCGAGTTGAACTCCTCGAAGAACGATTAGCAAAAGAGGAAGAGCGCCTGCGTGAACAATTTGCTGCTCTGGAAAAGGCTCTGGCTACTTATCAAACTCAGTCTACCTGGTTGACTCGCCAAATTGGTATTTTGTCTTCAAACTGGAAAAACAGTTAAAAATCAGAGGTGATGGGAATGAATGCTTACAGCGCCATGTTGGTGCGGAATTACCAGGAAAACTCGGTAAACACAGCTTCTCCGGTAAGGCTTGTGATTCTTCTTTACCAGGGTGCCATCCGTGCCCTGCGTCTGGCAGAGCGATATTTTCAGGATAAAGACTCAGTCAAAGCCCACAGTGAGATTCTGCAAACAGAAAAAATCATTCTGGAACTCATAAATGCCCTGAACTTTCAGGAAGGTGAGGAGATTGCCAGGAATCTTTTTCGGCTTTATCAGTTTATCCTTGAACAGTGTGCTTTGTTGAATGAGGAAAATGCCCAGAAATTACTTCCAGGTCTTGTACGAATTCTCGAAGGCTTAAAGGAAGCCTGGCAGGAAATAGAAAAAAATGAGCCAAGACCAGCAAATATTTGAACTTTTAGCGAGTTTTCATCAGATAACCCTGACTATGAAAGAGGAAGTCGAAACAGGCAAATGGGAGCAGTTCCCCCTTCATGTTCAGGAACGCCAGGTATTAATCGAAAAACTGGGAGATGCACTGGTAACGCTCGGAGAAGAACAAAAGAAGAAGGCCGCTTCTATTCTTGTCGAAGTGTTACATCTCGATGAAGAGATACGAACTAAAGTAAGGGAGTTGATGCATCAGGACCTGCTGAAGTTGAAAGAGGAACAGGACAAAATCTCGGCCCTGCGCCATTTTCGGGAAAGCATGGTTTTACCTTCTCCTCCTCGGTTTCTGGAAAAAGAAGGGTAAATTTTTAGTGCCCTTTCTTGCTTTGTTCATTTTGATTTGGTGGTAATTGAGCGATTGGTTGTTGGTGAATTTTATGTCTTTGTTGCGAAACATCTCTTTTGCACTAGACACAATAATTCAATACACTGCGGGGAAATCCACCCTGGAGAATATTTCCCATTGAAGAGCCTCTCCAGGGTGCGGGTGATATCCCTTGTGGAACACCCTCCCTGATACATGGCGATAATGAGCTCATCCAGGGTGTAGAGGGTTCTCTTGTATGGTTCAAGAAAGAAGGGACGGAATCCTTTCTCTCTGGTTCTGGGAATGGAAAGATCGGTAATGGTCCCCAGGGGAGTTTCGAGGCTCCGCTCATAGAAGCCATTCTTTTTCCCGTCTTGTTCTTCACAGAAGGCCTCTCTTTCGAGATATGCGACCTCTTCTAAGAGCTCTTTGAGCTTTTCCCTCATTTCCTCTTCCAGGATCATTCTCAGCATCTAGTTCTGTATAAGTTCACAGAGATCTGCAACAGGTAAGGTAGACAAAAAGGTGCAGGAACCTGTATCCTCACTCTAGGAGTAGTGGAAAACTCAAGAGGAAGGAGGTCCTGCACCCTCAATGAAGAGTAACACAAAGGGAACGAAA
>JABUEZ010000206.1 GCA_013314795.1 Candidatus Profundicultor aquiphilus
GCCAGGAATCGTGAGAATTCTTGGTATCAAGGTAGCCCTGAACGGCTTCAGCCTCAGGGTGTGCGGCAAGATAGTCGTTCATTTTTGTCAGGAAATCAGGATGGGCAAGGTTATCGGCATCGAAAATCACGATGGCGTCGTATTGTTCCAGGTCAATCTGCGAAAGAGCAAAGTTAATATTCTGGGTTTTTCCAGGACGCTTAGGATCATGGCGGAGAATCACCTGGGCCTCGTACTTCTGAGCAATTTGGGGGGTGGCGTCGGTACAGGAATCGCAGGCCACATAAATGTCAAAGTGGGAAGAAGGATAGTGCTGTTCCCGAAGGCTTTCAAGGAGTGGTCCAATAACCTTCTCTTCGTTGTGGGCGGGGATGAGGACGCAGAAACGATGCCAGGAAGAAGCTTTGGGAAGAGTTGCAGCAGGGAAAAATCCCCGCAGGCTGATAATGGTTTGGTAGAGCCAGTAAAAATAAAAAATCGTGAGAACGATTTCCAGAAAGTCAAGTTGAGCTGGTCTGGATATTGGTGGAACTGGCCACTGCAATGCTTCTCACCTCTTCTGGAAATAAAGACTAACTATCATAGTGTAGATGGGAAGAGCTACTTCGTCAAGGAAGATTCGGTTGAACTTTTTCTTTTTGATAGAGGCGCAGTTTCTTGCCCCGGAAGATTTCCCGAGAGTCCGGGAACACGCCTGGGATTTCTGCGGGCTGGATAATATAGTCGTAGAGTTGCACCGGGGTGATCTGGGGGAATGAACGTTTGGGGATGATGACGGTGAGGTATCCTGGCCAGGAGGCGGTGAGAAAATAGTCTCGGTCCAGGACAAGCACCCCGGTTGGGGCATCAAGCAGGGAAGCAATTTCCCGGTACTCGATGAGTTTTTCCTGCAAGGGTTTATAGGGAGGGAAAGAAAAAAACTGTGTGGGAGAGAGGAAAAATAGAGCCCATCCGGTGGCTAAAGAAATCCCTAAGGAGAGGGCAAGAACAAAACGCCGTATTTTTCCTGGAGAAGGTGTTTTAAGGAAACCGGCACCCAAGGTTAAGAGTGTAGCAAGAAGTGGGAGGAAAAATGGCAGGGCTGTACTCCCGGCAACAACTACAGCACTCCAGAAAAGCCTTTTTTTCTCTCTGAAAGTACCCACAAGAATTGGTCCGAGAAAGACAGCCCACCGGGGAAACTGGAGAAAAGCCTGTTTCCAGTTAGTCCAGGAAAAAGAGGGAAGATAGGGACAGAAACTATGGGAAGAGTGGAGAAAAGATAGGGCATTGCCGGTATAAACCCAGTTGAGGAAGGCGATGATTCCCAGGAACGTGAATCCTGGAAAAAGGATAACCATGAGGAGGCTGAACTTCTGGGTGATGGTACCGGGAAGGAGAAAAAGGGTAGAGACAATGAGAGGAATGGTAAACCACCCGGCATGAGGGTGAATGAGGAAGGTGATTCCAAAGAGAATCCCTCCCAGAAACAGGTGATATGGAGTTTTCTCTTCCTGGTACCGGAGAAAGCGAAAGAAGGCAGATAAAAGGAAGGCAAAGAAAAGAAGGAAGGTGGGAGTGGTGCAGAGGGAGGAGAAAAAAAGTGGTGAAGCAAAGAGCGTCAGGAGAAAAAGGCCCAGAAGGAGCGGTTCAGTGGGAAAAAGCCAGGGTAAAGAGAGAATGGTAATAAGGATTCCCGTGCCCGCGATAATGAAAGGAGCCGAGGAATAAAGAAAAGCAATGGTGGAGGGGAGCACAGGATAGGCGAGAAAGAGGTTTTTGATGTAGTCCTCCAGGTGTCCGTGGGTGGAGAAAGAAAAAAAGTATACCTCTGGAGAGAACAGCCCATTTTCATTGGCCCAGCGTGAAAAGATAAAGTAAAATGTTCCGCAAACTAAAAGGAAAGAGATAAGCGCAATTCTAATTTTTTGATTCATGCGGTGCCTCCTGGTGGAGTCCGTGAGTGGTTTTTTCCCAGAAGAAAGGACGAGAAAAGAGCTGCCAGATTCCCTTCCAGGCAGCGACTCCGGCTAGAACCCAGTAAAAGGGGTTGAGGAGGGAAAAAGGAAGAAGCGTATAGAGATTTCTTCGAAAAACCGCCAGCATGGAAAGATATACTCCCAGAAAATTTCCCCACAGGAGGTTAAAACTCCCAATGATGACAAGATGATCAGGGAGGAAGGGAAGAACCAAGGTCCGCCGCAGAAGAAGCCAGGTAAGAAAAATGCCCCACATGAGAACCGAAGCCGCCTGACCTAAGGGAGTGCCCCCGATAAAAAGCTGTAGCGTCAGCCAGCCCCGAAGGCCCGATTTTTTGAAAATGCGCCAGGGATTTCGGTTGTGAACCAGAAAAGTTTGCAGGTACCCCTTGAGCCATCGAGAGCGCTGGCGGATCCAGTTTTTGAGGTGGCTGTTTGCCTCTTCGAGGGTGGTAGAGTTGAGAATTCCCACCCGGTAACCGCGGTAACTGGCACGCATTCCTAAATCGGCATCCTCGGTGACGTTGAAGGGGTCCCATCCGCCGAGTTCCCGCAGGATGTCGGTGCGGAAGTGGTTCGATGTTCCCCCCAGCGGGATGGGGAGCTTCAGAGTAAAAAGCCCCGGCAGGAGGTAATCGAACCAGTAGGAGTATTCAAGCGTGAACAGGCGGGTCAGAACATTTTGAGTGGGGTTATAAAAATTGAGAGCTGCCTGAAAACAGATGAATTCAGGTGGAAATTTTCGAAAGGCTGCGACGGCCTTTTTGAGCTGATCTTTGTCGGGTACGTCTTCGGCGTCATAGATGGTGAGGAATTCGCCCCGGGCGAAGAGCAGTCCAAAGTTGCAGGCACGGGGTTTGGTTTTGGGAAGACCACGGGGGACGATGAGAAACCGGACATTGTAGGGGGGTCTACTCATTTTGCAGTAACGCAGAGTTTCGGGATCGTCCTCTTCGATGAGAAAGATGACATCCAGTTTTTCCTGAGGGTAATCAAGATGGCGGATACTTTCAAGAAGCTGTTGAATTACGGGCAATGGTTCCCGATGGAGAGGCAGAAGAATGGTGTACACGGGGAGGGTGGCAGGATCAAGAGCTCTCACCTCTTCCTCGGTGACGGTAGCGGTGTATTCAGTTTGGGAACCTTTCAGACTCAGCAGGAATTTGAATACCACATTGGCGGCATAAAAGAAGTTGAGAATGGCAAAAAGTGTGGTTATGGTGAGAAGGGGTGAAAATAGAAAGCCTGCCACGATGAGAATGGTGATTCCGGTGAGGGTGACCCATTGAAAAGGGGTGAAAACCTGAGCAGCCGATTCACCCGGGGAACGGAAAAAGAGACCGGTTGTGGCTTCTTGCAGGAATTCTTTTTGAAAAAACGTGGAGATAAGCTGATCAAGTTCATATGGAGTAATAAGGTTAATCCTGAGTTCAGTATGGGGAAACCTTTCCCGAAGAAAAGCCTTTAAAGGGGCACTTTGGGGGGAAGGAGTGACGATTTCTAAGTAACGGTTCTCATGGCGGAGGGGAAAAAATTTTAGGCGCACGAGATCAGAAGGAGAAAAAAGTGAGAGCACCTCTCGATCGACCATCTGGACGAGTTTGGGCAATTCCTCCCCAAGGTAAGCCAGTTCTTCCTTTTCGGCCAGAGCCTGATAGAGCTTAAAGGGAGAGAGAAAGCCCTGAGAGACGAGAATTTCTCCCAGAAGCCCCTTGCTTTCTCTCTGGAGGGCCAGGGCTTCCTCGAGTTGCTCGGGTGTAATCAGTCCCTTTTCGAGCAGGATTTCACCCAGGCGTTTTTCCTTCATGAGGCTTTGGAGCGAACCAGGCGATTATACAGGAGTCCAGCCGCAAGGATGATGATGCCGGCAATGATGAGAAAAAGAAGGAATCGAAATTTCACAAACCACTCTCTGGAAACGAGTGTAGCTGGCCTGTACGGACCAACCGGTGAACCGCTCAGAACGCTGGTAAAGCTACTTGAGCCGAAAAGCGTGACGTTTCCGGTAAGCCGGCGCAGGGTTTTTTCTTCTTTGAAGGTGTTCAGAAAGTACCGGGTAGCCAGATCAGGCTCACCGTGGGTGGTAAAGAGAATCACAGGATGGCCATTTTCCCAAAAAGTAGTGAGAATCGCCAGGGA
>JABUEZ010000207.1 GCA_013314795.1 Candidatus Profundicultor aquiphilus
GATCTGGTGGATGAAGTTGGGGTAGATGTGGCTCGCTATTACTTTCTCATGCGTGATCCAGCAACCCATCTTGAGTTCGATGTTGAAGAGGCGAAGAAGAAGTCGATGGATAATCCTGTGTATTACGTTCAGTATGCTCATGCAAGGATATCCTCGCTATTTAAGGAGGCCGAAAAGCGGAGCATTAAGGCGATGCCCTTTGAGGAAGTTGTGAGTCTGGGGTTTCAGAGTCAGGAAGAGAAGGAGATCGCCAAAAAAATTATCTATTTCAAAGAAGTGGTAAAAAATGCCGCTTTGCTCCGCCAACCCTCTCTTATCTGCAATTACCTTCAAGATTTGTCAGCATCTTTTCACTCCTTCTATAACCTCTACCGCATTCTGGATGAGGAAAATATTCGTTTAACCTCCTTTCGTTTGGGGCTCTGTCTCGCGACTCAGATCATTTTGAAAAATGGGTTTTCTCTTCTTGGCATTTCGGCACCAGATACTATGTAGGAGAGGTTATGTTTATGAGCAATAAAGGCGGAAAATATATTTTTGTAACTGGTGGAGTGGTTTCTTCCCTGGGTAAAGGTATTACTGCAGCTTCGCTGGGGAGGATATTGAAAAGCAGAGGCTTTAAAATTACCATGCAAAAATTTGACCCATACATTAATGTTGATGCCGGGACCATGAACCCCTATCAGCATGGTGAGGTCTTTGTCACTTATGATGGAGGTGAAACGGATTTAGACCTGGGACATTATGAGCGCTTCATCGATGAAGAGTTATCCAAGCTCAGCAATGTCACCACGGGCAAAATTTATAGTTCTGTTATCACCAAAGAACGACGAGGGGACTTTCTGGGTGCTACTGTTCAGGTGATTCCTCATATCACCAATCAGATTAAAGAGGAAATTTTCGCCCTTCGTGAGCGGAGTGCGGCCGATGTTTCCATTGTTGAGATCGGAGGAACGGTTGGGGATATTGAGGGATTACCTTTTTTGGAAGCGATAAGACAGATTAAAAATGACATCGGCAAAGATAATTGTCTCTATGTTCATGTGACTCTGGTGCCATTTATTGAGGCGGCGGGGGAACTGAAATCAAAACCGACTCAGCACAGCGTCAAAGAATTGCGAAGCATCGGGATTCAGCCAGATGTGATTGTGTGTCGCTCTTCTCATCCTATTACTCCAGAAGTGATGTCCAAAATTGCCCTTTTCTGTGACATTGAAAAAGAAGCGATTATTCCCCTTCGAGATGTACGCTCGATTTATGAAGTCCCTCTGGTCCTGGAGGAGAGAGGAGTAGGTGATTGGGTTGTATCAAGGCTAAGTATGCCCTCTGTAGAAAAAGATTTGAAAGAGTGGTCACAGATGGTTTCAAGAATGTGGTCTTTTCAGGATGAGGTGACCATAGGTCTTGTAGGAAAGTATGTGGAATCTAAAGACGCCTATTTAAGTATCTGTGAGGCACTGAAACATGGAGGTATAGCTCTGGGGTTACGGGTAAATATCAAGCCAATTGAGGCAGAACTTCTTACCGAAGGTAATGTTGATGCTCGCCTTTCAGGGCTGGATGGTATACTTGTTCCAGGGGGGTTTGGACAGCGAGGAATAGAGGGTAAGATTATGGCGGTACGGTATGCTCGGGAGAAGGAAATTCCTTTCCTGGGGATATGTCTTGGTATGCAGGTTGCAGTCATTGAGTTTGCTCGTAACGTTCTGGGTTTTCGCGAGGCGCATTCCACGGAATTTAACCCCCGCACTCCTTATCCGGTCATAGATCTTATGCCTTCGCAGAGGAAGACCCGGGATCTGGGTGGGACCATGCGTTTGGGAAATTATCGTTGTGTCCTGTCCAGCAAATCTTCGACATACTCCTTTTACCGGGATGGAGAAATTCAAGAACGTCACCGTCATCGCTATGAACTGAACAACGATTTCGTGGAGAAACTGGAACAAAAGGGGATGATTATGGCAGGTGTCAATCCCGAGTACCAGGTAGTGGAAATTATTGAGTTTAAAGACCATCCTTTCTTTGTGGGAGTACAGTTTCATCCAGAGTTTAAATCAAGACCCAATCGTGTTCATCCGCTCTTTTACGGTTTTGTTCAGGCCTCTTATAAGCACAGAGTTCAGAAGAAGGGAGATTGAAATTGGATACCAGAAACGCTGTCGGAGTGATTGACTCTGGTGTTGGTGGGTTAAGTGTTGTTGAGGCAATTAAACAGTTAGTGCCCTCGCAGGAAATTATATATGTTGCCGATCCACTTCACTTTCCTTATGGGGAAAAAACCAGCGCTGAATTGATGAATCTGGTAAGACCGTTTATCTTTTTTCTCCAGTCTTTTGGCGTAAGGGCCATTGTAACTGCCTGTGGCACGGTCAGCGCTTTGTGTCTTGAAGGGTTGCAGAAAGAATTTTCTTTACCCATCATAGGTATCCTCGAGCCAGCTTCTCGAGAGACGATCCGGGTTACACGGCAAAAGAAAGTGGCAGTTTTAGCCACTCATGCTACAGTAAAAGCTGGTACCTTTGGAAATGTCCTGAGGGCTATGGATTCAGAGATTGAGGTTTATGAGGAAGCCTGGCCAGAATTGATCACGGCGGTAGAAAAAGGGGTTTTTGACACGCTGGAATGGAGAAAGTGGGTGAGCCAGAAATTCTCGCTTTTTTATGCCCAGAGAATCGACACGGTGATTCTTGGTTGTACCCATTTTGCCCTTATCTGGTGGTTTTTTGAAGAGTTGGCGGGAAGTCGTTTTTTTATCGTTAATCCGGCTCAGTCCTGTGCTCGGGAAGTGAAAAGATCCCTCAACATCGAGCCTGTTCCCGGTGCTCCGGATGGAAAAGTATCGGTTTTTGTGCGGGGAAGTCGAGTTGCCTTTCAAAAAACACTCCAGGGTATTCCTCTTTCTTTAGATAAGTTGGAAATCGCCTCTTTTCCTTCTTCTGTCGCTTTGGGTGAAGAGATTCGCTGTGTTCGGTGAGCTATGCCTGATATTCATGTTGTCAGGTCATATGGCAAAATAAACTGGTTTCTTAGTATTGGTAGTTTGAGAAAAGATGGATACCATGAGATTTGTTCGCTCATGCAAAAGATCAGTTTGTACGACGAAATAGAAATGAGCATTGCTCCCAGTGACTCCATTACCTGTAATTATTCAGTCCCAGTGGGCGAGGAAAGCTTACTTGGAAGAACATTGGTAACCCTGAGAGAACTGTACCCCCTTCTTTCTAAGGTTGGTTTGGCGATTAAAATTAGGAAATTCATTCCTCCGGGAAGTGGTCTGGGGGGAGGGAGCAGTAATGTGGCCACACTTTTACATTATATCCCGACTCTTCTGGGGTTATCTAGTGTTCGGGAAAAGGTTTTAAACATTGCTCCGACCCTTGGTTCCGACGTCCCATTTTTCCTGTATAAAACTCCCTTTGCACTGGTGCGAGGGAGGGGTGAAGATGTGGTTCCTCTTTACCCAAGTCCCGGACGGTTTATCGTGCTTTTATTTCCCTCTTTTCCCATCTCCACTGCCTGGGCATACCGGAAATGGGATGAGGAAGTCGGTAATTTAGAAGCTTTGGCTCGGGAGGGAAGGAAGGCGCTCCATAGATTTTTGGAAAACGGTAACAAAGAAATGATCGAGAAAGCGATTTGGAACGATTTTGAGTTACTGATGTTTCGTTACCATCCCGTTTTAAAAGTGTACCGGAGGATGCTTCTTGAGCTGGGATGCCGGAAGGTTTTTATGACCGGCAGTGGTTCAACTCTGGTTGGTGTTGTGGAAAATAGAGAACAGGGAGAAAAGATTGTGGAAGAATTGAGTCAAAAAGGGATAAACATTATATTAACTTCAACGCTTGTAGAGGAGATGTAAGGAGGAGGGTCACATGATTGATGCGATCATTCTGGCGGGTGGTGGTGGAGGGGAAATCGAAAAAAAATTTGGAGTAAGTAACCGGGCCCTACTTGTCATAGAAGGGAAGTTTATGATAGAGTATGTCATAGAAGCCCTCAGGGATGTTTCCTCTATTGGAAAGATCGTAGTTGTTGGCTTGGT
>JABUEZ010000208.1 GCA_013314795.1 Candidatus Profundicultor aquiphilus
CGCTTTTTCCGGGAACTCCCCCTCCCCCCGGAAACCCTGGACACCTTTCCCAAACGTTATCGTTTACCCCGGAGGGATATCCACCTTCCCCTCCACATCCTTTCTCCCCGCCAGAAGGAGGTTATCTTTTGCCTCTTCTACGACTGCCTCACCGAGGACGAAACCGCCCGGTTCCTGGGTATCTCCCGCCGGTCGGTAAGGACTCACAAACAGAGAGCCCTCCAGAAACTCAAAAACGCGTTGGGGGACAAACCCCCGTGATGTGACTGCGGTTTCTCTTCCGTCATAGCAGATCGCCAGACATAAAACCCAGGGCCAACTTGACAACCTTTGTCCAGGATGGATAGTATGAAAAAGGGGGTTAGAGAAGGATTATGGAAGGAGCAGTTCTTGATACCTTACGAAGGCTCAAACCGCAGTTGCGTGAGCTTTTCGGGATCACGGAGTTCGCTATTTTCGGCTCCTGTGCCCGGGGGGAAGACACAACCGAAAGCGACATCGATATCGTTATCCTGGCAATGGAGCAGAAAAACGGCCTCACGGTGGCCAGGGCCAAGCGGTACCTCACCGAAAAGTTGGGAAAAGAGGTCGACATCGGGCTATATGATGCCCTGCGACCCTTTGTGAAACGAAGGATTGCCCGAGACCTCATCCATGTCTAACCGATACGGGGAACTTTTCCTCTTTGATATCCTGGTGGCCATCCTCAAAATCAGGGAAGTGGCCAGAAATTTCCCCGACGCGGCGGCACTCAAGCGTGACTTCATGGCCTGGGACAGCGTCATCCGGGAATTCGAAGTCATCGGTGAGGCTACCGGGAAACTCATCCGGCTGGGGATTTTACCTCAGGAATATCAGGTCATCGTCGATTTCCGCAATTTGCTCATCCATCGCTACTTTGGCATTGACCCCGAAGAAGTCTGGAACGTCATTCAGAATAACCTCGGGGAATTCACCCGGGTTATTCTCGAAAAAATCAGCCATCTCGATGCCACCCTCAAGGGGGAAATCATCCAGGACCTCATGGAGGAAAATAAATACCTTGACTTTGTGACGGCATTTTTGCAGAACCTCCAGCGGTAAACCAGGTAAACCAGGGTTTTTCCATCGAAACCGAACCCTGTTTTTTGGACATATCGCCTCTTGGTTCCATGGGCCACCTTCCTTGTGGGATACATTCCCTGTTTTGGGTATCTCCCGCCACCCCGTCCGGCCCCCGAATAGAGGGCCCTCATGAAACTCAAAAACGCATTGGGGGACAAACCCCCGTGATTTCCTCCCCACCCGGACTGGGCTTGTCCGGCCCCCTTCCCAGTTTTTTGCGCTTGAGATCCCTGGAAGCACAAAACTTCGGCTTGCGCCCATGCCCTGGCTGAGCCGTTCTGGTTCATTCCGCCGAGTGATCGAAGATGAGCACCTCCCCCACCGCCGGGGCGGTGTAGTATAACCGGCGGGCTTTTCCGTGGAGGGCGTGGGTGACGGCCACATACAACCACACCGGGGCCTGGCCAGTGAGAAATACGTCTTTCCCTTCGCCGGCCAGGGATTTGACCCGTTCAAGGTAGGTGGGCAATTCCTCCAACTTGGCGGTGTCCCCGTAGAGTTCCCGGAGGTCGATGCGTACCCGGAGTCCATAAAGGACGCCTTCTGGGGCGTTCCCAAGGAGCGCCTGCAAATGGTGGGGAACTTCCTGGGCCTGTGTTTTGATGGTGCTTACGCTGGGTGGGTTTTCGTTCATCGCGCAGTGGGCCAGGTTATTGCGCAGTTCCGAGACCGAAGACCAGGTAGAGGCGAGTTCCGCTACCCTGGGGAGGGCATCGTACCACTCCGGGGGCTGAACGGGTTCTCCCATCTTGCGTTTCAAGGCGGCTCCCAGGGCTTTTTCTGCGGTTTGGCGCTCTTCCCGGGAGAGCCAGGAAGCTTGCCCACCCCGGCCCAGGACTGTCCAGCTCACCAGCCACTCCCGGGCCAGAGTCACCTCCTGCACGATCAGTCCCTTGCGAAGGCAATACAGGATGAGTTCCAACTGGCGGCGCAGGTTTTCGGCGTCCAGGTTTTCTGGCTTTGGATAGGCCAGATTCTGCACTTCCCGGCGGACTTCCTCCATCACCACGGCAAAGGGCAGGGACCAGCGCTTTATCTCCTCCAGGGCTTCGTCAAGGAGGGGCAACAGGCGGTTTGCGTGGCGCATGACATCAAGCGGACGGCTCAGGTGGAGGGCATCGGAAAGGTCCCCCAGGGCTTTCCCCACCTTCTGGAGTTTTTCGGGGAGGTCGTTACTTATCCTCTCTTTCCGTGCCCGTCGCTGGGTCTCGTCCAGTTTCCCGGCCAGGATGGTGGCATCACCGTGGCGCTGGAACACCTCCACCCCATTGAGCCAGTCCAGTAAATCGAGAAGGAGCGTCAGGTCAAAAATCGGAACCCGTCCGGAAGCATCCCGGGCATCAAAGGCCCCGTAGACGATGCGTTCGATTTCCACCCTCTTGGCCCGCCTGAGGTAGGCCGCGGCGGCAAACACCACCAGGGGCAACGAGCGGAAGGCATGGGTGATATCAAGAAGGATTTCTTCTCCTTCCCTCACCGCCTGCACCACCCGGTCGAACACTTCCCACAGTTCCTGTTCCGAGCGCCCCAGCGGGATTTCCACCGGGCGCATCACTTCTCCCAGGCGCCGGCGGAGTTCCAGAAAGTTTTCCGTAGCCATTGCCTCCCGGGTGACAAAGACCACTACTTCCTCCGGTTCAAAAATCTGGGCCACCGCCTCGGGGAAAAGATGCGTGGTGCACTCCTTTCCCTCCCAGGAGTAGGTCACAACTTCATATTTTCCTGTGCCAAGGAAGCTGAGCGCTTTCATAGTATTTCCCTTTCAATCCATTTTTCCACTTCCTGGCAGGCCCGGTTGAGCTGTCCCTCGGTGCGGGCGGTGGTAGTGAGCCGGAAACCAATACCGGTTACCCGGCGGCCGGGGAGGAAAATCAAGAGGGTGTTGGGGGGTTCCTTCTTTACCTTGGGTTGCCCTTCCCGCCAGCCAATGTCGTCCACCCGTTCGATGAAGAGGAATCGGTTGGCAAGCCGGTTTGCCCATTCTCTGGTTTTCGGTGCTTCTTTTGGTTCTTTTTCGGCGAATTTGAAGTGGCACTCTCCCTGCCGCGGCTCGGGCAAGGATTCCACATTCTGGAGAATCTGCAGGACCGTTTTCCCCAGGTCGGTTACCTTGTCGGCCCGAACGAGACCATTATCCTCGAGGATTTGCCGCACTTCGCCCGATACAGACCCACCCTGGAGTCCGGTGATGATATTCCCCAGAAGGGGGAAAAGCCCCACAAAGGGAAGCTGGACCAGCTGGATGGTCTCTACCGGCGGGTGGAGGAGCCGTTTCTGTTCCTCCGGGGTTCTGTTCTGGAGTTTCCAGATACGGCCTTCTTCTTCCAGTTCCGGATCTTGGGTGAGGACATGGAAAAGTCTCCGGGCACCGTAGAACTGGACTGCCAGGGCAAAAAGCGCCGACATGGCCTTGCGACCTCCGGCAATGGAGGCGTACACCTCCCAGCCCTTTTTGCGGCAGTCCCGCAGGGCACTGCAGGCCTCTTCCATGAATTTCAGGACCGCGGTATCGGAGTCCACATCATACAGACCGTCCAGGCGGCGCACGTCAAACAGGTTTACCCTGTGGTTATAATAGGCCGGAATGTGCTCCTGCAGAAGCTCCAGCGACATTCGGGCATGGGCATCACTGGTGGTTAAGATCACCACCGAATCGATGGGTACCCCCTCGTGCGCCAGTCGATCGATGGCTTCAGTGACGACAGCCGGGCTTTCGCCCAGCGTGGCCATGAGCACTTTCTTCATTTTCTATACCCTCCTGTAAAGTTCAACCATACGATCCAGCGACCCACATAACCCAGGACTTCGTTCAGCTCTTCTGCGCTCAGTTTATTCAAAGTCACCTGATGGGCCTTCACCACCGTGGAGATACACTGGGCAGCGCGCTTGGGTTCTTTCCGCAGAGACGAAGAGAAGGCCATGCCCTC
>JABUEZ010000209.1 GCA_013314795.1 Candidatus Profundicultor aquiphilus
TGGAAGTGAAATCCAGTCCCGACCGAAAAGAGTACATCGAGGAATTCCTGGAAAAACTCAAAGGTATCCCGGATTTTTTGCCCCAGCTTGCCCAGTATACCCTGGTGGGCATTTATGCCGGCCTTACCATGAGCGACCAGACGGTGGCCCTCCTCACCCGGAAAAAGATCTACGCCATGGTCTTCCGGGGAGATTTCCTGGAAATCGTGAACTTGGAGGCCCTGCGGGGATAAACGATTTCCGCACCCGGGGATCAAAGCGGTAAAAGGTTTTCCGGCTGGCTCAGGCTTATTTCAGCCCAAACTGATTTTATCCGGCTATTTCTATCCCATGTTCCCCACCGCGGTACCCCTCTACCACCGGTCGTGGACATCGCCCCGGATATAGGTGCGGTAGATGCGCTCCACCTCCTGCATGACGTGTTCGGAAAGGGGAGGAAGGCTAGAGGCCCGGGCGTTTTCTTCGGCCTGATGGGCGTTTTTGGCCCCAGGGATGACGGTTGATACTTCCGGGAACATGAGAATCCACTTTAAAGCAAACTGGGCCATGGTGTAGCCCTCCGGGACGAGTTGGCGGAGTTCTTCCAGGGCCTGGAAGGCGCGTTCCAAGTTCACTCCGGCAAAGGTTTCCCCCCGGTCGAAGGCCTGTCCCTCCCGGTTGAAGTTGCGGTGGTCATCAGGGGGGAAGGTGGTCTGCGGGGTGATTTTTCCGCTGAGTAGACCACTGGCCAGGGGCACCCGGGCGATCACCGCCACCCGGCGCTGGCGGGCCAGGTCAAAGAAGAGTTCGGCCGGGCGCTGACGAAAGATATTGAAGATGATCTGGACGCTGCGTACTCCGGGGTATTCGATGGCTTTCAGGGCCTCTTCCACCTTCTCCACGCTCACTCCGTAGAAGCGGATTTTGCCCTCGGTGGTGAGGCGGTCCAGGGCGTCGAATACTTCCGGCATGTAGTAGACCGGGGTGGGAGGACAGTGGAGTTGCAAAAGGTCCAGGCACTCCACCTCAAGGTTGCGGAGGCTCCGTTCCACAAACTGGGATAAATTCTCATAGGTGTAGCCCTCGGGAACATGGGGCAAGAGGCGCCTTCCGGCCTTGGTGGCCACCAAAACCCGCTCCCGGCGTTCCCTGAGCACCCGGGCAATGAGGCGCTCACTGCGGCCGTCGCCGTAGACATCGGCGGTATCGATGAAATTGACTCCCAGGTCTATGGCCCGGTGTAAGGCCCGGATGGCGTCGTCTTCATCCACTTTCCCCCAGCCACTACCGATGGCCCAGGCCCCAAAGCCCACTTCGCTCACACTCCATCCACACCGTCCAAAGATGCGCTCGTTCATGGTTTTCACTCCTTTCCGTTTCACTATACCACACCACAGAATTTTTTTCTCACCTTCACGGAAAATGGAAAGAAGGGAATCCCCCGGAGGACGGGAAGATGGAAACCCTTATCCCACGAGTTATCCACAATTGTGAACAAGCTGTGGATAACTTGCACAGAAGGGGAATCTATGGTTAAATTAAGGGCGGAACGGTTTTCCACCCTCCCACCTGGAAAGGAAATAAGGGGAAGAAAAAAATGGGGAAAGGTGGCTTTTTTTCTCTTCGGTATGCGGAAAAGGAGGGAGAGAAAGGTGGGTTGTGGAAAACTCCGTGGATGGAAATAGAATAACTGAGGTGTATGAGTATGAAAGCCTTCCCAAAAGAGGTTAAGGACCTGTGGATAAAGACGCTCTCGGTTCTGGAGAAGCAGCTTTCGGTCCCGGAGTACCATGCCTGGCTGGAGAATACCCGAATTGTCTCGGCCTCGGAGCGGAAACTGGTTCTGGCGGTGCCCAGCGAGTTTTCCCGGGAAAAGCTGGAGCAGCGGTATCTGGAACTTATCCGGTATGCCTTCCAGAAGGCCCTGGAGATGGACCTTCCCAACCTTGAAATCGGGGTGGTGGTGGACCCCTCCATTGGCAAAAACGGAGGGGAACCCCGGGAGATGAATATTCCTCCCGGGACCGAGTGGGAGAAGCCCAATCTCAACCCCCGCTACACCTTTTCGAGCTTTGTGGTGGGGAACAGTAACAAATTCGCCCACGCCGCAGCCATGGCCGTGGCCGAAAGCCCGGCCCGATCCTATAATCCCCTTTTCATCTACGGGGGAGTAGGTCTGGGGAAAACCCACCTCATGCACGCCATCGGCCACCATATTCTGGAGAAAAATCCCAGCTCCCGGATCGTTTACGCCTCCTCGGAGAAATTCACCAACGAGTTGATCAACGCCATCCGGGACGACAAGACCGAGGAGTTCCGTCAGAAGTACCGCAACGTGGATGTGCTCCTCATCGACGACATCCAGTTCCTGGCCGGCAAGGAACGGACCCAGGAGGAATTCTTCCACACCTTCAACACCCTGCACGAGGCCTTTAAACAGATTGTCCTCACCAGCGACCGCCCTCCCAAGGAGATTCCCACCCTGGAAGACCGCCTGCGCTCCCGGTTTGAGTGGGGGTTAATCGCCGACATCCAGCCCCCGGATTTAGAAACCCGGATTGCCATTTTGCGCAAAAAGGCGGAGTTAGAAGGAGTGGAGGTTCCGGAAGAGGTGATCAACTTCATCGCCAACCGCATTCCCTCCAACATCCGGGAATTAGAAGGGGCCCTGGTGCGGATCAAGGCTTTCTGCACCCTGAACCGGGTGAGTCCCAATGTGGAAGTGACTCAGGAGATTCTCAAAGACATTCTCCCCCGCCGGGAAAACCACAAGATCTCCATCCTCACCATCCAGCGGGTGGTGGCCGAACACTTCAACCTGAAACCCAGCCTCATGCGGGCCAAAAAGCGCAGTAAAGAAGTGGCCTATCCCCGGCAGGTGGCGATGTACCTGGCCCGGGAACTCACCGATTTATCTCTTCCTTCCATCGGGGAAGAGTTCGGAGGGAGAGACCACACCACCGTTCTCCATGCCTATGAGAAAATCAAGGGGGACATGAAAAGTAATCCACAGCTTGCTGCGGAAATCAGTGGATTAATCGAGAAAATCCGCGCCGAAAAAAGTTAGTCAGAGTAAGACCACACCTTATGCACAGGTTTTGGTACCGGGAGAGTGAGAAGAACGGAGAGGGAAAGTAGGGGTTTTCCACAGGAACGGCTTTTTCCTATTACTCCTATCTTTTAAAAATCTCTCCAAAGAGTACAAGAAGGGAGGATGAAAAAGTGGAAATACAGATCGACGTCGGCCTCCTCAAGGAAGTGGTGGGCAAGGTGTACCGGGTGGTCTCCGGCCGGCCGGCGGTGCCGGTGCTTTCGGGAATACTCCTAGAGGCAGAGGGGAACACTTTGAAACTCACCGCCACCGATTATGAGATGGGGGTTCGCTCCTCGTGCGAAGTGGAAGTTGGGGCTCCCGGGAGCGCGGTTTTGCCGGGAAAGATTTTCTATAACCTGGTGCGAAGTAGTGGCAAAGGAACAATGCGCATTGTTTCCCAGCCCGATTACACCGTGGAGGTCTCCTGTGGCAAGAGCTACTATAAGCTTTCCGGCTTTTCCCCGGAGGACTTCCCTCTTTTCCCGCCCTTTTTTGAGGATTCTTCCATAGCCATTGACGGTGGAGAACTGAAAGAGGCTCTGCTCCAGACCTATTTTGCCGTCTCCAAGGACGAGATGCGACCTCCCCTCACCGGAGTGTTCTTCTCTCTTGGAGAAGGGAAATTGCACCTGGTGGCTACCGATGGGCACCGCCTCAGCGTGCGGGAGATCAAGAACTTCGAGAGCGCTGCCGAGCGCTACCAGGGTATCGTCCCTTCCCGCTCGGCAAGTGAACTGTTGCGCCTGATTTCTGGGGGAAGGGTGCTCGTTTTCCCTGGAAAAGGAGAAATCCTCTTTCGACTTGACGGGACCGACCTTTTTTCCCGGCTCATCGAGGGGGAGTACCCCCACTACGAGCAGGTGATCCCCAGGGAATTCGTCACCGAGGTGGAAATGTCCCGGGGTGA
>JABUEZ010000210.1 GCA_013314795.1 Candidatus Profundicultor aquiphilus
CCTTTGTTTCGGTCGTTTCAATTTTCCCACTCTTTATGAGCGAAACCAGCATGTTGGCAATCATGCTCTCTTTATGAGATGTCGTCCTCCCCAGCTTCTCCGTTCTCTGACGGTGTCTCATCGGTTACCACCTCGTTTTTCTTTTCCTCGAGCTTATACCCAAATCTATTGACCTTTTCAATGATTTCTTCATAGGTCTTCTGACCAAGGTTTTTGATCTTCTTCAAATCCTCGGGACGGGTGCGAATGATTTCCACCAGTTCCTTTACGGTGTGAATGCGGGCCCTTTTGAGGCAGTTGAGTGCTCTCACCGACAATTCCAGGTCTTCTACGCTGACTTCTTTCTCCTCACCGCTCACCGTCTCTTTCAGGATTTCTTTCTCCAGCGCTCCCTCCTCGGTCTTGGACCGCAGGAGTCTCGAAAGAAGGGTGAATTCCTCCACCAGAAGGTCCAGGGCTTTTTTGAAAGATTGCTGAGGGCTCACCGCCCCGTTGGTCCATATTTCCAGAATTACCTTGTCGTAATTGGTAAATTGCCCGACACGAGTATCCACAACCTGGAAGTTGACCTTCCGCACCGGGGTAAAAATGGCATCAACCGGAATAACATCATGTTCATACGTCACTTTTTCAGCCGCGTCCTGATACCCTTTTCCCCGGGAAACAAACAGTTGCATCGAGAGATGCGCATCTTCATCGATCTCAGCAATGTAATGATCCAGGTTGACAATTTCAACATCGCTTACCGGGATAATATCGCGAGCGGTAACTCTTCTCAAGGATCCTGGCACTCCGTCAACCTCAAGACGAAGTACCTTTTCCTCATCAGAGTAAGACCGCAACACCAGACCCTTCAGGTTGAGAATAACGTCAGTCACATCTTCCCGCACCCCGGGCAGAGCAGAAAACTCGTGAATCACTCCATCGATCTTCACCGCGGTGACCGCAGCACCTTCGATGGAAGAAAGAAGTACCCTCCGCAGAGCGTTCCCCACCGTAATACCCCATCCCGATTCCAGAGGCTCGATGGAAAACCGCCCATACTGTTCCCCGGTAATCGGGTCCTCCCTTAATTCCAGAACATCAATTCTGGTAACATCCCTAAGGTCTTCTTGCATTACCAAACACCTCAAATGTATTTACTTGGAGTAGAATTCAACAATCAACTGCTCCTGGACCGGGTAATCGATATCTTCTCGTCGGGGATTGCGAAGGATTTTTCCCTGCAAAGAGTTCTTATCAAATTCCAGCCATCCCGGAGTTGGAACGCTCTCTTTTTCTTCCAGGATTTCTTTAATCTTCCCATTCTCTTTTCCACTATCGGACAGCTCGATAACATCTCCCTCCTCCACAAGGTAAGAAGGGATATTCACCCGCTCGCCATTCACCTTGACGTGGCCATGAGAAACAATCTGCCGGGCTTCAATCCGCGAATCGCTCAAACCAAGGCGGAAAATAACGTTATCCAGCCGGCGCTCCAAAAGCGAGAGCAAATTTTCACCGGTAACACCTGGCATCCTGGTTGCACGTTCAAAGTAATTTTCAAACTGTCTCTCGGTAATACCGTAAATGAAACGAACTCGCTGTTTTTCTCGAAGCTGCAGACCATAGCCAGAAAGCTTCCGACGCCCACCTTTATGAATACCTGGAGCGAACGGCCTTCTTTCAAAAGCGCACTTATCGGTGTAACAACGCGGTCCTTTCAAAAAGAGTTTGACTCCCTGTCTCCGGCACAAACGACATCTTGACCCAGTATACTTTGACATGACTTTTCGCCCCCTTTACACCCTTCGTTGCTTCGGCGGTCTGCAACCGTTGTGTGGAATCGGAGTGACATCTTTAATCGAGTTGATAATCAACCCCGCCGCCTGGAGTGCTCGAATCGCGGTTTCTCTTCCCGGACCAGGACCTTTTACCAGGACTTCAACCTCCCGAACACCCTGATCCATAGCTTTCTTTGCCGCCTGTTCCGCGGCAAGCTGAGCTGCAAAAGGAGTACCCTTCTTGGTACCTTTAAACCCGGATGTGCCGGCACTCGCCCATGAAAGCACGTTTCCCTGACGATCGGTGATGGAAACGAGGGTATTATTGAAGGTTGACTTTATGTGCGCAACGCCCTCTCGTACGATCCTCTTCTCTCTTCTCTTTTTCTTACCTGGTTTAGCCAAATTGATCAAAACCTCCTTATCCTGTATTCAAAATCGCTTACTTTTTCCTTCGCACACCAACGGTACGTCTTGGTCCTTTTCGAGTCCGAGCATTGGTCCGGGTTCTCTGCCCTCTTACCGGCAATCCCCGGCGATGCCTCAAACCCCGGTAACAACCGATGGCAATCAGACGCTTGATGTTTTGCGAAACCTGCGCTCGTAGTTCTCCCTCCACCGGGTACTTTTCCACCGCTTTCTGGATCCGGCTGATTTCGTCATCGGTCAGGTCTTTCACCCGAACCTCTGGTTTCACCCTTGCCTCCTCAAGGACCACTTTTGCCAAACTCTTGCCGATACCATAAATATAAGTGAGGGCAATGTCGATTCTCTTATTTGCCGGCAAATCAACACCTGCAATTCTGGCCATCTCCGTCCTCCTAACCCTGTCTTTGCTTGTGTCGCGGGTCAGAGCATACCACCACAACCCGACCCTTGCGACGAATCACCTTACACTTTTCACATCTCGGTTTCACGGATGCACGAACCTTCATTTTAATACCTCCTCTTCGATAATTCAACCCCTCTTACTTGTGTCGATACACAATCCGTCCTTTGGTGGGGTCATACTTCGAAATCTGAACCACGACTTTATCTCCCGGAAGTATCCGGATATAATGCATGCGCATCTTACCGGAAATATGCGCCAATATGGTCTTCCCGGTCTCCAGCTCCACTCTAAACATTGCGTTGGGCAACGGTTCCAGAACCGTTCCCTTCACCTCAATAATGTCCTCCTTAGGCATTCGCGAAAATCATCCCCTCTCCCAGGAAGTTAAAATCTCCGGTGCCCCATCGGTCACCAGGATGGTATGTTCAAAATGGGCCGACAATCCTCCGTCTTCGGTCACAATTGTCCAGCCATCTTTCAGGACCTTTACCCGATACCCTTTCTCGTTGACCATTGGTTCAATTGCCAGAACCATGCCTTTCTCCAGAAGAGTTCCCTGCCCCTTTTTCCCAAAATTGGGCACCTGCGGTTCTTCATGCAAAGCTCGACCAATGCCATGTCCCACGAGATCCCGTACCACCGAAAAACCGTTTCTTTCAGCCACCATCTGGATGGCGTGCGAAATATCCCCAATCCGATTCCCGGGAATCGCCTTTTTAATCCCTGCGTACAGTGCTTCTCTCGTCACCTCCACGAGGCGACGAGCCAGAGCGTTCCCATTCCCGACCACCACGCTGAATGCTGCATCGGTATAAAAACCGTCGAACTCAACCCCCAGATCGATACTCACGAGATCCCCCTCTTTCACCACCTGGTCCCGAGGAATTCCATGTACAACCTCGTCGTTGAGCGAAACGCATACCGAAGCAGGATAACCCCGGTAACCCAGAAAGGCAGGACGGGCCCCCAATCGGCGAATTTCTTTCTCTGCAACCTGGTCTATTGAAGATGCCCTCACTCCCGGAACAATCAAACTTCTAATCTTCTTTAACACCTCTCCCAGGATTTGACCGCTTCGTCTCAGAGCTTCGACCTCTTCTTTGATTAAAAATCGACCCATAAAGACGCTTACCCTTTCAGGGTCTCCTTAACCCGCTCATAGACGTCCTCGATAGAGCCATCCGAAGGAACGACCTTCAAAAGACCCTTACGGTTGTAAAACTCCACCAGGGGTCTGGTCTGCTCTTCATACACTCTGAGTCGTTCTCTGATGACCTCCGGACGATCATCCGGCCTCTGGATTACTTTCCCTCCACAGTTGTCGCAGATTTCATCATTCCGTGGGGGTTTGGAAAGAAGGTTATAGGG
>JABUEZ010000211.1 GCA_013314795.1 Candidatus Profundicultor aquiphilus
TGCCTTTAGCCTTTTGGTTCCAGCCATCGAAATCGGCGGGGCCTGGCCGGCGGTGTTTGGAGTGGCCCTGGGGGGATTGCTTCTGGATCTTCTGGATCGGGCCATTCCCCATGAACACTTCGAGCGGGGGCACGAAGGACCAGCCAGCAAACTCCGCAAAATCTGGCTTTTTGTGATCGCCATCACCCTCCACAACTTCCCCGAAGGGTTGGCAGTGGGGGTGAGCTTCGGTTCGGGAAACGTCACCACCGGAACGGTGGTGGCCACCGCCATAGGCCTCCAGAACATCCCCGAGGGGATGGCGGTGGCGGTGTCGCTTCTTTCGGTGGGGTATTCCCGTTTTCAGGCCTTTCTCATCGCCCTTTTGACGGGGCTGGTGGAACCCCTGGGGGGAATTCTGGGGGTGGGCCTTGTGTCCATCATGCACGCCTTCCTCCCCTGGGGAATGAGCCTGGCGGCCGGGGCCATGATTTTTGTGATCGGGGATGAAATCATCCCCGAAACCCACCACGGGGAAAACGCCCGCTTTGCCACCTATGCCATCATCCTCGGTTTTGTGGTGATGATGCTTCTCGATAACCTCCTCGGTTAAGCTTCGCCTCGCACCAGTTTATTGGCCCAGGTGATAAACCGGTAGGGGTAGGGCATATCCGGGGCACTCACGCTATCCAGGTGAGTCACATCCTCTTTCGCCAGCGACCAGCCCACGCAGCCCAGGTTATCCGCTAATTGTCCGTACTTCGTCGCTCCCAGAATGGGGATGACGTTTTCCTTTTGCAGTAGCCAGTTCAGGGCCACCTGGGGCACGGTTTTCTGGTATTTTTGGGCCAGCTCTTCGAGAACTGCCAAAACCCGGAAGTTCTTTTCCGTGGCCCGTTTACTCCAGTGTTCCTCCCACTCCTCCTTGGCCACGCTCAGGCGCCCTTCTTTGGGGAATTCCCCGGCCTTGTATTTCCCGGACAAAAACCCTCCTCCCAATGGCCCCCAGGCCATGATGGAAAGGGAAAGCGCCCGGCAGGCCGGCACCACCTCCAGTTCAATGTTTCGCTCCACTAAACTATACTCCATCTGGGCGGAAACAAAGCGGGGAAACCCGTATTGTTCGGCAATGCCGATGGCCCGGGCAATCTGCCATCCGGTGTAGTTGGAAAGGCCCACATAGAGCACCTTTCCCTGGCGCACCATGAGGTCTAAAGTCTCCAGGGTCTCTTCCAGGGGGGTCAGTTCGTCGAAGCAGTGGATCTGGTACAGATCCACGTAATCGGTCTGTAGCCGCTTCAGGCTCTCTTCCAAAGCCCGCAGGAGGTGCTTGCGGTTAGCTCCGTGGTCATAGAGTCCTTCTCCCATGCGGAAAAACCCCTTGGTGGCCAGGACCACCTCGTGGCGCTTGCCCCGGAGAGCCCGCCCCAGGATTTCCTCCGACCGACCCTCGGCGTAGACATTGGCGGTGTCGACGAAGTTCCCTCCCCGTTCAAGGTAGAGATTGAGCATCCG
Source organism: Candidatus Profundicultor aquiphilus (assembly GCA_013314795.1). GTDB lineage: Bacteria > Atribacterota > Atribacteria > Atribacterales > Caldatribacteriaceae > Profundicultor > Profundicultor aquiphilus. The sequence goes on from JABUEZ010000211.1 coordinate 1,495, forward strand.
CACCGATTCCTCCTCGCTGGCTTCCCGCCCGAAGGTCATGGTTCCCAGCGACACCTCCGACACCAGTAATCCGCTTTTTCCCAGGTTCAGATAGCGCATGAATATCCCTCCCTCTCTTCAAAGTGGAGAATTTTCCCTTCCCTTTGCATGGAGGCCAAAAACGTTTCCACGGCCTCCTTTTCCTTTTCCGGAACCCGCAGGGTAATCCTCCCTTCTCCCTCCAGGGTCATCCTTTCCCGTTCCTTGACCATCTGCAGCAACCGGTTGACGAGGAAATTCCGGTGGGGAAGGCTCACGGTAATCCCCAAAAGGTACTCCCTGTGGTACTCGGCAAACCCGCTTTTTTCCAGCACCATCCGGGCCGCCTCTCCATAGGCCTCAATCAGTCCCCGGATGCCCAGCTTTTTCCCTCCGAAGTAGCGCACCACCACCACCAGGGCATGGGTGAGCCCAAAATGCCGCAATGCTCCCAGAATCGGTCTTCCGGCCGAACCCTTTGGCTCTCCACCGTCGGAGGCGAACTCCTGGTTTTCGCTCAATCGCCAGGCGTAACAGTAGTGGGTGGCCCCCGGAAAGCGGTCCTGCGCCTCCTTTAGCTTCCCTTTCCCCTCTTCGGGGCTTTCTATCCGGAAGCTCAGAGCAATAAACCGGGAGCGTTCGACGACCATTTCAACCTGTGCTTCTCTTGCGATGCTTGGCATTGGCATTTCCCCTGTAAAGAGTATAATACTAATTCTAACAGAAACGAAAGGAGCGCTCTTTTGCCGAGGCGTCATCTAACCCTTTTTCTTTTCGGAAAATTCTTCCTCATCGGGGCCTTCACCTGGGGTGGGGGGTATGCCATGCTCCCCCTGATCAAGCGGGAACTGGTTCAATCCGGCCTTTTGTCCGACGACGAATTCCTGGAAATCCTGGCCCTGGCCCAGGGCCTTCCCGGGGCGGTGGCCATCAACACCGCTTCTTTGGTCGGTCGAAAACTCGCCGGACTCCCCGGACAGCTCGCCGCTCTCTTCGGGTCGGTGCTCCCTTCCTTTTTCTCCATCGTGATACTGGCTTTTTTCCTTTTCCGCGCCACGGACACCACCGTGGTGGCACACTTTTTCCACGGGGCCATTCCGGTGGTGGCGGCCCTCATCCTCTTCGCCGTGTGGGACATCGGCAAGGCCGTGGTCAAAAACGCCGAAGACATAATTCTGGCCCTCCTCTTTGTGGTGCTCTTGCGCTTTTTTCATCTTCACCCCCTGTGGATTGTCCTTCTGGGTGGGGTATACGGGGTGATGCGCAAAAAATGATTTACCTTGCCCTTTTCCTGGCTTTTTTGCGGGTGGGTTTTTTCGCCTTCGGCGGGGGACTGGCGGCTCTCCCCCTCATCGAAAAAGAGGTGGTGGAACGCACCCCCTGGTTAACCCATCGGGAATTCCTGGAGCTCGTCACCCTGTCGGAGCTCACCCCCGGCCCCATTGCCGTGAACTCTGCCACCTTCACCGGCTTTAAGGTCGGCGGCATGCTGGGGGCTTTCATCGCCACCAGCGCTTTTTGCCTTCCCTCCCTTGTTCTCGTGGCCCTTCTCCTTCGCTTTCTTTCCCACTTTGCCGACTCCCCCTGGCTTACCCACTTCCTGCGGGGTCTTCGTCCGGCGGTTCTGGCTCTGCTTATTTCTGTGGCTTTCTCCTTCCTTCAACGGGGAGTGGACAACCTCTTTTCCCTGGTCCTTCTTGTGGGAGGGGCGTTCGTCTTTTTCCGCCTGCGCAAAATCAACCCGGTTCTGATCCTCCTCCTTGCTGGCTTTCTGGGGATTCTCTTCTACCGGTAACCTTTTTGCTCGACCTCAGGGACCAAAAAACCACCGCCAGCAGAATGATTCCTCCCCCCAGTAATGCCCACTTTCCGGGGGCTTCGTGCAAAAAGAGGAACACCCACACCGGATTTAAAATCGGCTCAATGATGGGGACAAAGCAGGCCTCAAAGGCGGTGACGGTTTTCACCGCCTCCACGTAGAATAAGTACGCCACCCCGATCTGGAATACCCCCAGGATGGCAAGGAACACCATCCCCCGTCCCCCCGGAAAACCCTGCCCCATGAAAGGGCTCCCAATTGCCGCCGCCAGGATGTTTCCCAGTAGCACCGCCTCAAAGGGCGACCCATCCCGCTCCAGACGCAAAAAAATGGCCAGAAGAGCAAACATCACTCCACTTCCGATGGCCACCAGGTTCCCCAGAAAATTTCCCCACTCCATCTTTCCCAGGAAAAAGAACCCCATCCCGGCAAAAACCGCCCCGATGGCCAGAAAGTCCTCCTTCTTCGGCCACTCCCCCAGCAACGGCCCCGAGAGGAGGGCCACATAAATCGGCGCGCTGTACTGCAAAATGATGGCGTTGGCCGCCGTGGTCAATTTGTTGGCCAGAACAAACAGCACCACCGTCCCGGCATAGCTCAACGCCGCTCCCACCTGCCCCCGGGAA
>JABUEZ010000212.1 GCA_013314795.1 Candidatus Profundicultor aquiphilus
GAACAATGCCCCTAACGAAGACCCCAGAAGACCCAGGATGGCACCCTGGAGGAGAAAAACAAGACTTACACCGGTATTGGTCGTGCCGATCGCTTTGAGAATGCCGATTTCCCGAATTTTCTGGGTCACGGAAACCACCAGAACACTGGCAATACCCAGAGTAATGGCAAGGAGAACAAAGAACTGGATCATGTACGACGAGAGACTCTGACTGCGCAGGGCGTTTAAGAGCTGCTGGTTGCGGGTTTGCCAGGTCTCGATGGTATACTGTGGCAGTACCTGCTTGAGGTCTCTGGCGATCCGCTCTGATTGAAAGACCTGGTCAATCTGGATTTCAATCGTGGAGATGGCCCCTTCAAGTTTAAGGAGGTTCTGTGCAGGAACAAGGTCGAGGAATATCCAGGAAGAATTGATGGCTTTGTTGTTGAGATTAAAGATACCGTTGACAATAAACGTTCCGCTGTTTCCTGCAGGCGTGGTGATGCGGAGGGCGTCACCGATCTTGAGGCGCAGGTCTTCGGCGAGTTCCTTGCCCAGAAGAATGCCGTTTCCGCCGATTTGGGGGATTCCCTGAACGGTTCGCTCCCGCAGTTCGTAGATCTGGTCGGCGTATTCCAATACCACCCCTTTGAGGACGACGCTTCGGGAGAGTTCTCCTTTGCGTACGGTGCCCGGGCCTTCCACAAGAGGTGAGGCAACGCGCAGATCCGACCGCTCCAGGAGCTTTGTCTGAATGCGCTGCCAGGAGAGGATTCTGGCTTCCTCTTTGACGGGGCTTGCCAGCATCGATGAAACCACAGCTTCTGAAGCATGGACCAGCGACGAGGGAGTCCGGTCTTCGGGGGCAATGATTATATGTGGTGCATCGCCGACCGTCTGCTGAATGAGGTTCGCCTGGAGGCCAGAGATAAGCGAGGAAAGAAAAATCTGAATGGATACGCCGGCAGTGATACCCAAGATGATGAGCAGTGTCTGTGAACGGGAGGTTCGTAAAAAACGCCAGGCAACGCGCAGGGCGAAAAGGAACATCTCAATTACTTCTCCTTTCTTTAAGGACGATGCGCCGTCCCTCCCTGAGACCCTTGGGGTCAAGAAGCACCGTTCCCGGTGCAAGCTCTGAAGTTTTGGCCCATTCACCGAGATACTCAACCTGGGAAAGGGGAAGGATTTGCGATTTCCCCTCTTCCTCGATCCATACTGCGGGCTGATCGTTACGCGTGGTGAGGTATCGTTTTGGAAAGAGGAGAAGCCCTTTTTCTTCACGAATGACGATTTCCACATTGACGGCAGCGTCTGGTTTCACTTCCACTGCTTCGTCGAACACGAGCGTGACTTCCACGGTGCCCTGGGCGGGATCAACCACGGGAGCAATCCGGGCAATCGATGCGGCACGGGTCGTTTTCTGAGAGTCGGCCTGCTCACTCACCAGGGCTTTCATGCCGACCTGGATTTTTTTATACTCCCGTTCATCGATGCTGGTGACCACCTGGAAGGGATTTCCACCCAGCACCATCACGGTCTCACCAGCCTGCACAAATTCACCGGGATTTTTCAGAATGGAGACCACCATGCCTTCTATTGGTGATAGAAGGGATTTTTTCTTCAGATTCGTCTCTGCCTGGACCAGTTGAAGGCGAGAACGTTCCACCTGGGCTTTGGCTTCCAGGAAACCGGGGCCATTGTCTTCGATATTGGCAAGGCGTAAACGGGCAGAGTTTTCCAGCGACAGCGCCGTTTCGAAGTCGAGGTGAGCGTTTTTCAGTTCTTCTTCAGGGATACTTCCTCTCCCAAAAAGCGTTTGTGCCTGCCGGTACCGGTCGAAAGCAGCTCGGCGGTTGATTTCTGCTCGGCGGTATTCTTCGTGGGCGAGCTGTCGTTCGTGCTCGGTGAGTTTTTGCAAATTGATTTCGGCCAGGGCAAGGTCTGCCCGGGCAAGCTCCACCTGGTTCTGCTCTGAGGTGTCGTCAAGGATTATCAGGAGATCTCCGGGGTGCACTTTCTGATTTTCCCTGACCGGGATACTTCGGATGACACCAGGGACCTGGAAGGCCATTTCAATGTCCTGTGAGAATTTCACGCGTCCGGCAGCAACCAGGGTTTCCAGGAAATCCCGTGGTTCGAGCAGGAAATAATCAACTTTCTGGGGAGTGAACGTTCTATACGTAAAAAGGATGACCAGGAAAATTACGATGAAAAAAAGTGGTACCCATTTCTTCATTGGAGAACCCTTCTTTCCAGATATCTGCAAGAATCGTACCATCAAAAGTAAAACACGAAAAGGGAGTTTTTATTTCAAATAAGGGAGGTTGAGATTCATCCTTTTGGTGCAAATGTCGTATACTATAGGAGGGTTGTGGGAAGGAGGGGTGGGTTATGAAAAAATCCTGGCGGGAAAAGCTGGAACGGGAACGGGAAGCAAAAATTGTAGAAATCACACCAAAAATGGCTGGTCGTTTTGGGGCACAGGCTGGACAGAAAATGGTTATTCCTAGGCCCAAAGACGTGGAAATGCTGGTGCGAGAAGTCAGGAAAGGACAGTTGATAACTCCGGTTTTACTCCGGAAACGTCTGGCGCAGAACTACCGGGTGGATATAGCCTGTCCGCTTACCACGGGTATTTTTCTCTGGGTAGTAGCCAATGCGGCCTTTGAGGATATCACCATGTTGCGAGCCACCCAGGAAACGGTTACCCCCTACTGGCGGGTTGTCAATAACGATGGCACACTCTATCCAAAATTTCCCGGCGGTTTCGATATTCAGGCTATCCTCCTTCAGGAAGAAGGACATGAACTGGAAGAAGGAAAAGGAAAACGACCACCCCGAGTTAAAGACTTTGAAAAGTACCTGGTAAGATTTTAAAAGGATGTGATGAGGCCATCATGTCCAGAAGGAACGTGGATTACAGTGAAAAAATAGCGATCCTGGGTGATGGGGCGCGCTTTGACCTCTGTGGGTCCTGTTTTGGGGGAGAAGCCCGAAGACGGCATCCTTTGGGTCACTGGATTTACCCCGTGGTGCTCCCGGATGGACGACGGGTGAACGTCCTGAAAATCCTTCTTTCAAACCGCTGCATTCATAACTGCTTCTACTGTGTCAACCGGGCAGAGCGTCGCAAAGAGGCCACTTCATTCACGGCGGAAGAGCTTGCTCGGCTCTTTATCACACTGACCAATCAGGGAATGGTGAGGGGGCTTTTCTTGAGTTCGGCGGTGGACAGTGACCCTGCTCGGACCATGACGGAAATGATCAAGGTGGTGGAAATCTTACGCTTCAAGGCTCGGTTCCGGGGATACATTCACCTCAAGATTCTTCCCGAAGTGGGTACCGACTTCATCGAAGAAGCGGTCCGCCTGAGCACTCGGGTATCGGTAAACCTGGAGGCACCGACGCCATCGGCACTGTGTCGCATTGCGCCTGAAAAAAATTTCGGGAACATCTGGGATAAATTGCGGTATTTGAAATATCTCAGGGAAAAGAAGGTCGCTCATTTTGATTTTACGACTCAATTCGTGGTGGGCGCGGGTGGTGAAACCGACCGGGAAATTATGCAAACGACTTTCTTGCTCTACCGAGAAATGAGGTTAGCCCGGGCCTATTACAGCGCTTTTCAGCCGGTTGCGGAAACACCGCTTGAGGATTTACCGCCTGCATCAACCTGGCGGGAACATCGTCTGTACCAGGCAGATTTTCTGCTGCGGAAGTACGGTTTCCATCTTGAGGAATTATGCTTCGATGGGGAGGGAAACCTTCCTCTCACGGTTGACCCCAAGACTTCCTGGGCGGTTCAGCATCCTGAATTCTTCCCGGTGGAATTAAATGGAGCCCCCTTTGAAACGCTCATCAGAGTCCCGGGAATTGGACCGTTGTCGGCGCGGAAAATTATAGAAATGCGAGTCCGCGAACCGGTGACTCGGCCGGAAACACCGAAGGCGCTGGGGATA